>JAISGR010000009.1 GCA_031262995.1 Prevotellaceae bacterium
CCTGTTTTTTGCCCTCGCGTCCAAACGAAACGACGGTGCACGCTATATTCCCGACCTCTATGCCCGGGGAGTGCGCAACTTTGTGCTCACCGACGAAAGCGCCGTTCAGCTGAAGAAGGAGGGATTCAGACCCGACGGAGCCAATCTGCTCACCGTTGCCAATCCGTTGAAGGCGTTGCAGAAGTTGGCAGAGCAGCACAGGCAACAGTTCCAGATACCCGTCATCGGCATCACCGGCAGCAACGGAAAGACCGTCGTCAAGGAGTGGCTGCACCAGCTGCTCAGCCCCGACCGCATCATTGTCCGCTCTCCCCGCTCCTACAACTCGCAGATAGGCGTGCCGCTCTCCGTGTGGCAGCTCGACGAACGCACCCAGCTCGGCATCTTCGAGGCAGGCATCTCCGAACCCGGCGAGATGCGCTCCTTGCAGAACATCATCCGCCCCACCATCGGCATACTGACCAACATCGGCGGCGCCCATCAGGAGAATTTCTTCTCGTTACAGGAGAAGTGCATGGAGAAGCTGTCGCTGTTCAAGGATTGCGACGTACTGATATACAACGGCGACGACGAGTTCATCAGCAACTGCGCCGTCAAATCGCTCATCCCTGCCCGCGAGATCGCCTGGAGCAGAAAAGACATGGAACGTCCGCTCTACATCAGCCGGATAGAGAAGCAGGAAGAGAACACGTTCATCGCCTACCGCTACTTGGGCATGGAGAACAGCTTCCGCCTGCCATTCATCGACGATGCCTCCATAGAGAACTCACTGAACTGCCTGGCTGCCTGCCTCTACCTAATGCTTCCCGCCGAGACCATCACCCGACGCATGGAACAGCTCGAACCGGTAGCCATGCGCCTGGAGGTGAAAGCCGGCAAGAACGGCTGCCTGCTGATCAACGACAGCTACAACTCCGACCTGGCGTCATTGGACATCGCCCTCGATTTCCTCGAGCGCCGTTCGCAGACCCGCCGGTTGCGCCGCACCCTCATCCTCTCGGATATGCTGGAAACCGGTCACAACACGGCGGCGCTCTATCGCAAGGTCGCACAGTTGCTGCGCAGCCGGCACATCGAACGCATCATCGGCGTGGGCAGAGAGATCGCCACCTGCGCCGACCGCTTCGACATGCGGAAGGAGTTCTTTCCCGACACGGAAGCACTGCTCCACGCCGTTGCTACGGGCGAGTTGCAGCTGAAGGACGAGATTATCCTCATCAAAGGCGCCCGCCGTTTCGGCTTCGACAACCTGACGGAGCTGCTCGAGCAGAAAGTGCACGAAACCATTCTGGAGGTCAACCTCGGCGCCATGATAGCCAACCTGAACCACTACCGCAGCCTGTTGCAACCCTCCACCAAGATAGCCTGCATGGTCAAGGCATCCGCCTACGGCGCCGGCTCCCACGAGGTAGCCAAGACATTGCAGGAACATCATGCCGACTACCTGGCTGTGGCTGTTGCCGACGAAGGCATGGAGCTGCGCAAGGCAGGCATCACGGCAGGTATCCTCATCATGAATCCGGAGCTGACGGCGTTTCGCACCCTGTTCGAATACAACCTGGAACCCGAGGTGTACAGCTTCTACCTGCTCGAAGCCCTCGTCAAGGCGGCAAAGAAAGAGGGAATCACCCACTTCCCCATCCACATCAAGATAGACACCGGCATGCGGCGACTCGGATTCGACACTGCCGACATGCCCCGGCTGATCGAACGCCTGCAAGGGCAGAACACGGTGATTGTCCGTTCGGTCTTCTCGCACCTGGCAGGGAGCGACGAAGCACGGTTCGACGACTTCACCCGCCTGCAGATACAACGCTTCGAAGCCGCATCCGCCACGCTGCAACAGACCTTCCCGCAGAAGATACTCCGCCACCTGTGCAATTCGGCAGGCATCGAACGCTTCCCCGAAGCACAATACGACATGGTGCGGCTGGGCATCGGACTCTACGGCGTCAACCCCACCACCAATGCCCTGCTACAGAACGTGAGCACCCTGAAGACCACCATTCTGCAACTGCGTAACGTACGGGCAGCAGACACCGTGGGCTACAGTCGCAACGGGCACCTGTCGCGCGACTCGCGCATTGCCGCCATCCCCATCGGCTATGCCGACGGACTGAACCGCCACCTGGGAAACGGTCGCGCCTGCTGTGTGGTCAACGGCAAACGCGCCCCCTACGTAGGCAACATCTGCATGGATGTCAGCATGATCGACGTAACCGACATCGACTGCAAAGAGGGCGATGCGGTGGAAATCTTCGGCGACCGGCTGCCGGTAACGGAGCTGGCACGCACGCTCGACACCATCCCCTACGAGGTACTGACAAACATCTCTACGCGGGTCAAGCGAATCTATTATCAGGAATAAGTTCATATTTGCTTTTTTCACCTTTCGTTTATCCTGCGACAAAAAATAAAGCCCTATATTTGTCCGCTTTAAAAGCAATATTACCTCACAATAAACAAGAAACAGTTAAAAAGAAATGGGCAAAGTTCTCATTATCGGCGCAGGCGGCGTAGGTACCGTGGTTGCGCACAAAGTGGCTCAAAACCCCGAAGTGTTTACCGACATCCTGATAGCCAGCCGCACACAATCCAAGTGCGACGCCATCGTCAAGGCTATCGGTAACCCCCGCATACAGACAGCACAGGTCGACGCCGACCATGTAGACGAACTGGCAGCACTCTTCGACAGCTTCCGCCCCGACATCGTCATCAACGTGGCGCTCCCCTACCAAGACCTCACCATCATGGAGGCATGCCTCAAGAGCGGCGTCAACTACCTGGACACAGCCAACTACGAACCCAAGGAGGTGGCGCACTTTGAGTACAGCTGGCAATGGGCATACAAGAAGCGATTCGAAGATGCCGGACTCACCGCCATACTGGGCTGCGGATTCGACCCGGGCGTAAGCGGCATCTACACCGCCTACGCTGCCAAGCACCACTTCGACGAGATACAGTACCTGGACATCGTGGACTGCAACGCCGGCAATCACCACAAGGCTTTCGCCACCAACTTCAACCCCGAAATCAACATCCGCGAAATCACCCAGAACGGCAGGTACTACCAGGACGGGCAATGGATAACCACCCTGCCGCTCGAGATTCACAAAGCACTGACATACCCCAACATCGGCGCCCGCGACTCCTACCTGCTCTACCACGAGGAGCTGGAATCGCTGGTGAAGCACTTCCCCTCCATCCGCCGCGCACGCTTCTGGATGACCTTCGGTCAGGAATACCTCACACACCTGCGGGTGATACAGAACATCGGCATGGCTCGCATCGACGAAGTGGATTACAACGGCATGAAAATCGTACCCCTGCAATTCCTCAAAGCCGTACTCCCCAACCCGCAAGACCTGGGAGAGAACTACGACGGAGAAACATCCATCGGCTGCCGCATCCGCGGCATCAAGGACGGCAAGGAGCGCACCTATTATGTCTACAACAATTGCAGCCACCGCGAAGCCTATCTCGAAACCGGCATGCAGGGCGTGAGCTACACCACCGGCGTACCTGCCATGATAGGCGCCATGATGTTCCTGCAAGGGAAGTGGCAACGTCCGGGCGTGTGGAACGTGGAGGAGTTCGACCCCGACCCCTTCATGGAGCAACTCAACCGCCGGGGACTGCCGTGGCACGAACTGTTCGACGGCGACCTGGAGCTGTAAATATGTCCCACCAGATAAAACCAATCAATCATCCACTTTAAAGTACAAACGTATGGCAAAAAAAGACGAACTCAATTTCGATGGCACCAACCCGCTTGCCTCCGGCGAAAAGCTGAAAGCGCTGCAAGCTGCCATGGACAAGATAGAGAAGAACTTCGGTAAAGGCTCCATCATGAAGATGGGCAACGACAGCATAGAAGACATTGAGGTGATCCCCTCCGGCTCCATCGGGCTAAACGCCGCGCTGGGCGTAGGCGGCTATCCGCGCGGACGCATCATCGAGATTTACGGTCCGGAATCGTCGGGTAAGACCACCCTTGCCATCCACGCCATTGCCGAAGCGCAAAAAGCGGGAGGCATCGCCGCATTCATCGACGCCGAACATGCCTTCGACCGCTTCTATGCCTCCAAGCTGGGGGTAGACATCGACAACCTGCTCATCTCGCAACCCGACAACGGCGAAGAAGCGCTCGAAATAGCCGAACAGCTGATTCGCTCGTCGGCAATCGACATCATCGTCATCGACTCCGTAGCCGCCCTCACCCCCAAAGCGGAGATTGAAGGAGACATGGGAGACAACAAGGTAGGCTTGCAGGCAAGGCTGATGTCGCAGGCGCTGCGCAAGCTCACCGCCACGGTAAACAAGACACGCACCACCTGCATCTTCATCAACCAGCTGCGCGAGAAGATAGGGGTGATGTTCGGCAACCCCGAAACCACGACCGGCGGCAATGCGCTGAAGTTCTATGCCTCGGTGCGATTGGACATTCGCCGCGGACAGGCACTCAAAGACGGAGACGACATCATCGGCAACCAGACACGTGTAAAGGTGGTGAAGAACAAGGTGGCGCCCCCGTTCCGCAAAGCCGAATTCGACATCATGTTCGGAGAAGGCATCTCCCGTTCGGGAGAAATCATCGACTTGGGCGCCGACCTGGGCATCATCAAGAAAAGCGGCTCATGGTACAGCTACAACGATGCCAAACTGGCACAGGGACGCGACGCCTCCAAGCAAGTGATCGACGACAACCCCGAACTGGCTGACGAACTGGAGGCACAGATCTTCGAAGCACTCAAGAAATAGACCGGAACTGCCGCGATGAAACGGCTCACCCGTAAAGACCCAAAAGGCGCGATTATTCGCGCCTTTTTTTGTCTCAACGGGACAAAGGTTGTGTCTCAACGGGACGGAGGCTGCGTCTGAACGGGACAGAGGCTGCGTCTCAATGGGTCATCAGGGCTGTCTGTCAGGAATATATCCGCCGAAAGCATACACGCAGTCAACTTATTTCGTAGATTTGCGCCGTTAAAACAACGTGATTATGATTAGAAAGTACGATTTTCTGGTTATCGGTTCCGGACTTGCCGGCATGAGCTTTGCGCTGAAAGTAGCACACAAAGGCAGTGTAGCCTTGATTTGCAAGGCAGGTATGGAAGAAGCAAACACCTATTTCGCACAGGGCGGCATTGCCTCGGTAACCGATTTTGCAGTAGACAGCTTCGACAAGCACATCGAAGACACGATGATTGCCGGCGATTACATCAGCGACCGACCTGCCGTAGAGATGGTGGTACGTAATGCACCCGCACAGATTCAGGCGCTCATCGACTGGGGCGTTCACTTCGACAAGAAGGAGAACGGAGCGTTCGACCTGCACCGCGAAGGCGGACACTCGGAGTTTCGCATCCTGCACCACAAGGACAACACGGGCGCCGAGATACAGACCAGCCTCATCGAAGCCGTCAAGGCACATCCCAACATCACGATATTCACCCACTTCTTTGCCGTCGAAATCATCACACAGCACCACTTGGGCATCATCGTGACCCGCCACACGCCGGGCATCAAGTGCTACGGCGCCTATGTGCTGAACGAAGCCACCGGCGAAGTCGACACCTTCCTCTCCAAGCTCACCGTGATGGCTACCGGCGGTTGCGAAGCCGTCTATCGCCACACCACCAACCCGCTGGTGGCTACGGGCGACGGCATCGCCATGGTCTATCGCGCCAAGGGAGCGGTCAAAGACATGGAGTTCATACAGTTTCACCCCACCGCCCTCTACCACCCGGGCGACCGACCCAGCTTCCTCATCACCGAAGCGATGCGCGGCTACGGAGGCATCCTGCGCACCACCGACGGCAAGGCGTTCATGCAGAAATACGACAGCCGCCGCGAACTGGCGCCGCGCGACGTGGTGGCACGCGCCATCGACAAGGAGCTGAAACAGCGCGGCGAAGACCATGTCTTTCTGGATGTGACGCACAAAGACCCCGAAGAGACTAAGAAGCACTTCCCCACCATCTACCGCCACTGCCTGAGCATCGGCATCGACATCACCCAAGCGTACATCCCCGTAGCGCCGGCTGCCCACTACCTCTGCGGAGGCATCAAGGTCGACCTGGACGGACAATCCACCATCCGCCGACTGTATGCGCTGGGCGAATGTTCGTGCACCGGACTGCACGGCGGCAACCGCCTGGCATCCAACTCGCTGCTCGAAGCCGTGGTCTACGCCGATGCCGCCGCCCGCCATGCGCTGAGCGTGGTCGACCGCTACGATTTCAATACCGACATCCCCGAATGGAACGACGAAGGCACCATCTCCAACGAAGAACGGGTGCTCATCACCCAAAGCAGCAAGGAAGTGAACCAGATTATGGAGTCGTATGTAGGCATCGTGCGCAGCAACATCCGACTGACACGGGCATGGAACCGCCTCGACATCCTCTACGAGGAGACCGAAGCGCTCTTCAAACGCAGCAAAGCCTCACGCGAGATCTGCGAGCTGCGCAACATGATCAATGTGGGATACCTCATCACCCGACAGGCGATGGAACGGAAAGAGAGCCGCGGACTGCACTACACCATCGACTATCCGCATCCGCAAACGAAAGTCTAAATCATTACGCAATAAACAATATCATTATGACCAAGCAGGGAACAGTAAAAAAGATGGTTACTTTGCCGCTGCATAGCGTGCAGGTACTCGAGCAGCGCGCCACGTCAAACGGGCTGTCGCTTAGCGCATATCTTAGTTGGATTCTAAACAAGACTGCCAACGAAGACCTTTACAGTGAAGAGAGATCCGATGAAGGTTTGGACGAAGAGACCATCTATGCCAATGCTGCCGAGATGTCGGACGAGGATGCGTACAGCTATCTTTCGCGCATGATACCCGAAGGACATATTATGGCAAGTAAAGAGAGACAGGAAGAGTTCAGAAAATGGATGGAGGAACAGCTTCAATGAAAGTAGCGTTCTCCGACAAGTTCCTCTTGAGGGTTGAATCTCTTTCAGGAAAGATATTGAAATCGGTACTTTTATCAATCAAAGAGGTTGAAGCAGCTAACAGTATTTCAGAGATTACCAACTGCAAGAAATTAAACGGATACAAAAACATATACCGCATTCGGATAGGTGATTACAGAGCCATATTCCTTTTCCATATCCGAATAGAAAAGAATACCGTGTTTTTTGAGTTCCTTGTTCCACGCGGACAGGTGTACGATAAGAACATGAAGCAGAAACTTCGCAGAATAGACAAATCCTGATTACCAGTCATCGGTGGCGTTCCACCTGCTCGGATAGCAACTACTCCATCCTGTTGAACGGCAGTTTGCTCTTCTTGTATTCCCGTTTGCTGGAGCTGAGGTAGCTGCGATAGCTGCCGAAACCCGCTTCGAGCACCAAATCCATCGTTCCCTTCTTCCCTTTCTTCTTATCCGCCTGTTGCTGTTGCAGCCGTTCGAGTTCGCGCAGGCGGTAGCCGTTGATGAGTGTTTTGAAGTTGACCCCGTACTCCTGATTGATATAGTTCGACAGGTAAGTGCGGTTGGTGCAGAGGTCGAGCACCATGTCGGTGATGCAGAGGTCGGGGTTGAGATAAGGCTTATGCTCCTCCATGTATTGTTCGAACTGCCGGCGATCGATCAGCCGCAAGCCGCGCGGCAGGCTCTTCCCGTCGACCGCTGCCGGCTCCTCAGGGGCAAGCAGCGGCACCAGCACGTAGCTCCCCTTGATGGCATTGTAGCTCACCAATATCACCCACACCGCCACGATCACGGGATAGAGATACATCAGGTTGTTGAATCCCCAGTAATAGGACAGGCGCGCCACCGGCAGCAGCGCCGATGCCATAATCATGGCATAGTCGGCGTAGAGCCACCCCAGAGAGGTGCGCTCCTCGTTGGCTGAGTAGTCTATAATCATCGCACGGTACCTCCGGATGTAGGGATAAATCGCAATGCCGTAGCCGAGGATGTAAACGCTGCATAGCAGCGGCAGCAACATATAGGCATTGTGGATGAAAGGGGTATCCCAACTGATGATGTCGGGTGCCGACATCAACCGGCAACGTTCCTCGTACGGAATGCGGTTGCTCCACCCCCAGAAGCCGACGGCAAGCAGCACCGGCACGATGTAGTTCCACCTGTCGAACCGCCGCGGACTGCCGGTCTGCGTAATCATATAGATAAACTTATAGGAGAAGATGACGGCATACGCAAAAAAGAGGATGTAGAGCGGATGCAGATAGACCGCCCAGGCGACATTGATCGAACGTATCGTCACCGAGCCGTAAGCCAGCACCGAAAAGGTATAGGCAATGACCAGACACCAGATGTGACTCCGCGGTCGCTCCTTGCCCAACGTCAGGTAATGTTGCAGGCACAAAACAGTGGCAACCAGAAAAGAGACCACACACAGGCTACACACTAATGCTACTATCTGTTCTTTATCCATTGATACAAGCTTATCTTTAATCCTTACTCTTTATACAGTTCACGCCATTACACATCGCTCCTCCCGCTCTTCATGTATCATCTCTCCTGTCTGTCACTTCCCCTACCCTGGGGGAGCACTTCCCCTACCCTGGGGGAACGCCTCCCCTACCCTGGGGGAGCACCTCCCCTACCCTGGTCGGGCACTCCGACTACCCTGGTCGGGCGCTCCGACTACCCCTGGTCGGACACTCCGACTACCCCTGGTCGGACGCTCCGACTACCTTAGTCTGTCACTTAGTCTGTTTCCGGACGACGATCCTCATTCGACTTGCGACACAGACTCAGCTGATACGGAACGACTTGCGACATCCTCTTGCTGCGCTTCACACTCTTCTTTGTCGGGCGTCTCCTCCTGAAGCTTGACGCGCCGGTAGTGCTTGATGTCGGTAAATCCGGCTGCCATCACCAGCTTCTCCAACCGCACGTCGGCGCCGGCACTGTTCTTGCAGAGCCGGTTCAGCTCTTTCAGTCGCCAGCGATTGACGTAACGGCTGAAGTTGACCCGATAGGTGCGGTTGATGAACTGCGACACCACGCTCCGGTTCACATCGAGCGCATCGACCAGGTCGCCTATCTTGTAGTCGGGATTCAGGTAGGGCTTCTTCTTGCGGAAATAGCTCTCCAACCGGTGTATGGTGATCGTGCCGTGATACTGCCGCTGCTCTGCCGTCACCGGCAGGACGTACAACTCGTACTTGCGCACAAAGACGGGGTAAGCCAGCTCGATGTGAAACGACAACAGCAGCAATGCCGAGATAATCGCCCACACCGAATTGCCATAGTACCAGGTAGGCACAAGGAGGTATATCACCGACGTGAACAGGGAGATGCAGGTGAAGACCGTCAGCGTGATAATCCACCACGACAGACTGACCGGCGTGCGGGCGGATGCTTTCAGCTTGCGGTAGAAGCGGTAAATGCTGAGCAGGCTGAGCGACGCATAAAGGATGGAGAACAGCATGTCCAACGGATAGCGGGCGGCAAACACATAGTACGAGAAGGTATGCTCGGTCGGCATACGCGCCTCAAGCCCGTAAATCAGGCGAATCCGCTCGCCCACAGGCAGCACAAACACGAAGATACTCAGGAAGAGCGCCAACCCCACGGGCAACCAGTAGTGTATCGGCGGCAGGCGCTGCTCTTCGCCTGTCTGTGTCAGCATCCGGATAATGCGATAGTAGAAGAGGTGATAATAGATATACATCAGGAACACAACGGGATAGAGCCACGCATACCAGATGGGGAAGAAGGCAGCCAGGAAGAGTCCCATGACTGCCACCACAAAAAAGAGGTAGTAGTAGACCACCGCCTGCCTGAGTTGCTTCTCTCTGCGTGAAGTGCTGTCGCTGACGGAGAGCGCAATGCCTACGCCGCACAATGCCGCCGAGGCTACGGGTGTCAAAATGGTAATGCTGCGAAGATATATATCCGAATCGACCATGATATAAGCTATGTGTTACAATATTTGCAAAGATAGCAGGTTTTGTCCGTCAAATAACGGAGAAAAAGAGGCGCTAATCAAATTTGTACGATTTAGACTATAATTACGATTTGCGTGTACGCCGCGTTCCGTACTTGTACGATTTGCGACAAACAAGAATTGCATAAAATGATTTTCCCCTGTCAAGTATGTACGAAAGAGACAACGAGAAGTTGTATAATCCCATACCTTTGTTGCACGAAAAAGAACAGACAGACATATAATATAAGGAAGCAGACACAAAAGACAAACATACACCGCACAAGATTAAGACAGAGTGTTTAGGATAGACATTTATTTGCAACACAAAGCTTGATGCTCGCGACAAAACCTAAACTATCACCGCAACACACACACAAGATAAACCACGAATCAATACACAGGTTAGTAGACAGACATGAGAAAGATTCAGTAAGCAAGACAGACAGAAAGGTGGTAATTGGGTATCTGTTCGCTCAGTTTCAATAGGTAGTTAAGAGCCGATTCTCTGCGGTGACACAGTCACCCTCCGGAGAATCGGCTCTTCGTTTGTATACAGCTCGTTCAGGGGGGGATGGATGCACGCAGCCTTATATGCCCTGCGGTATCAGCTTGCGCCGATACTGCTGCTTGCCGGCGGTGATGTAGTTGCGATAGCTGCTGAACCCTGCCTTCTTAATCAGCTCGAGGCTGCTCTGCTGCTTCCGGTGGGGTTCGAGGCGCAGGCGGTCAATCTCACGCAGGCGATAGTTGTTAATCAGGGCATTGAAGCTCATGTGATATTCGCGGTTGATGAAGTTGGACAGATAGGTGCGGTTGGTGCAGAGGTCGGGCAGCAGGTCGGTGATGCAGAGGTTGGGGTTGAGGTAAGGCTTCTGCTTCTCCATATACTGCTCGAAGCGGCTGCGGATGATGAGGCGACTCGTCTTCTGCATCTCCTCGTCGGTCTCTTGCGCTTGCAGCGGGGCAATGATGACGTAATTGTCGATCACCACATTATACGCCAGAAACATCAATCCGATGGGAATCGGTATCAGGAACACCTGCATCCACATCGGAATGCCCAGATTGACTGCCAGCACCGAGAGTACCGGAGCAATGGTACTTGCCAGCAGGAAGATCAGGAAATAGTTGATCCACTCCATCGAAGTGCAGCGGGCGTCGGCAGAGTAATCCATCACGGCGCGGCGGTAGCGCAACAGGCGGATGTAGGTCAGCACACCATAGAAGATGCCGTACAGGGTATAGGAGAGCGGCGACAGCATGTAGACGATGGTAAACGGCGAGAGGGAGGACTCGAAGATGTGTCCGTCGAAAAAAAACACCTCTGCCAGCTCCGCGTAGGACTTGGTCGTACTCCACACCGCCAGTCCGCCTGCCAGCACCAACGGCGCGACATAGTGAAAGGGCGAGAAGCGCGTATGCCGTCCCACATCGGTGACGATGTAGAAGAAGTGATACAGCAACACCACGTTCATCATGCACACCCAAGCAAAGAAGGGATTTATGTAGACTGCCAGCGGTAAGTTCATCATGATGAAAATCACTTCCAACCAGCAGAAGAGCGTGGCAATGTAAGTCAGCATGAGAATCAGTATGTGCCGGCGCGGTCGGCGCGACCCGACAGCCCGGTAGTGGCGAAAGCACACGAAAGCCGACATGAGAGAGGTGGTGATGAATACCGTATAGAAAAGCGCGGAGAGAAATTCATTGTCCATGGTTGTGATTCTTTATGTGGTTGGAAGATATTCGGATTCGCGGTCGTTGCGTTCCTGTGCCCGTACGCGGTGGTAGTGCTTCACGTCGTGGAAGCCGGCTTGCTTCACCAGCTCGTCGAGCCGCTTTCGGAGATTGCCGGGCATGCTTTGCAACTCCTGCATCTTCTCCAAGCGCAGGCGGTTGATGTAACGACTGAAGTTCACCCCATAGGTTTGATTGACAAACTGCGACAGGGTGGTGCGGTTGACATCCATCTCACTCACCATGTCGGAGATACGGAAGTTGGGATTCAGGTACGGCTTCTTCTGCTGAATGTACTGTTCAAACCGCTGGCGGTTCATCTCGCCGTAGTAATGCCTGCGGCTCTGCACGTTGTCCGTCAGCAGATAAAGCTGGTACTTGTGCACCACCACGTGGTAAGAGATTTCGATGTGCATCCACAGCATCGTGACGGCAGCAAACATGCTCCACGGCGACGTACCGAATTCGGCGCGCGGCACATACAGACACACAATGCCGCACAGCGAGGAGATGCAGCAGAAGGCAATGAGCAACGCCACCCAACTGATGGAGTTGTACACCAGACTGCCTGTGGCATTTGCCCGGATATAATAATGATACAGCCGGTAGAACGACGCAATGGTATAGCCGACAATGACGACCGCGACAATGGAATGGCGCACCAGCAGGATGGGCGTCAACCACCCTTCGTGTCGGGGCAGCACCACCCACTGAAGCAGGGCAAGCACGACGAACAACGCCACCACCGGCACGTAGTGCAGCGGACTGAGGCGTTCGGTGTTGTCGGCGCTCGTCAAACGGATGATAACCTGATAGAAAGAGATATAGAACAAGTAGATGCTTGCAAAGCACAACGGGATGAGAGGGAGGAACAGCGCAGGATAGAACTCGTACAGATAGATGGCGCCGCACGTGGCAGCATTCATCAGAAAGAAGAACAGGGCAGCATACTTCTGCCGGATTTCGTTCTGTGTCAGGCTGTCGCGCACAGAGAAGCCCATCACCACTGCACAAAGCAAAGCGGAAGTGGTGGGGACAATGACAATAATATTACTCAGGTAAGTTTCCGGATTGATCATATCTCATACTATTAAATATAAACTACAGCGCAAAGATATACAACAAACTCGCTGTTTTGTACCTTTACAACACTTGGTATGCAATATTTTTACGAACCGTCATAGCGTTACGATTTTGACGGCATGCCCATTTCGTACAAGCTGATTTGTATTTATCCGCCAAAGGGCGAAACAATCTTTCCCGAAGACAATTGTACTAAATCGTATGATGCGTTTTGGGCTTCCGACTACCTTTGCGACAGAAAAAGCAAGACAGTGTTTAATGATGGTACATGAAGCTATATATTCATCCGAGTATGACAGAACAAAATGGACATGGCAAAACTACTTCCTTATAAGACGCAAGTTCGTTGAATAAACAGTGTTAAACAGAAAAAGACGAAGAACTTTTCTTATGCGCCAATAAAGAGGCTGGGGCTTTTAACGCATAAAAGAAAAGTTCTTCGATTTTTTATGTCCGTACGGGTCACAACGAAGCCCACGTCGCAGGCAGGTGACTGACGATATCGCCCGCTGTCATGCCGAGATAGGGCTGCCCGGGACAGGCGGATTCGGCGGCACGTCCGTGCACGTAGGTTGCCAGGCGGGCAGCGGATTCGGCGGGATAGCCTTGTGCCAACAGGGCGGTCAGGATGCCGGTCAGCACATCGCCGCTGCCTCCGGTTGCCATGGCGGGGGTGCCCGTGGGGTTGAAGTAGCACTTGCCCTGCGGAGTGACAACGCAGGAGTAGTGACCTTTGACGATGATGCACACTTCGGCGGTTTGAGCCAGCTTGCGTGCCTTCATCAGCCGTTCATAGCTGTTCTGAGAGACACCGACGAGGCGTTCCAGCTCTTTGGGATGCGGGGTGAGAATGCTTCCCTGAGGCAGTCGGGCAAGGTAGTCGCGGCGCTGTCCCAGTATGTTGAGGGCATCGGCATCGATTACCATGGGCACCTGGCAGGTATCTATCAGCTCGAGCAGCGCCTCTTCGGTTTCGGCGGCTTGTCCGATGCCGGGACCGACGGCTACCACCTGATAGCGTTCGGTGTCGCCGGGTGCGCAGGCAAAGCAGGTATCGTCGGCATCGAGTTGCGTCATGGCTTCGGGAACGGCTGTCTGCACAATGGCGTTGTTGCATTGCGGCACGTGCACCGTGAGCAGTCCCACACCCGAACGCAGACAGGCGCGTGCCGACAGGACGGAAGCGCCTGCCATGCCCTCTCTGCCGGCAATGAGCAGGGCGTGTCCGAAGTTGCCCTTGTGGGTAAACTTACCCCGCGGCTTCAGCAACCGATGTATCTCGCCGGCATCCGTGAGGTAATAGTCGGTATCGGTGTTGCCGATGGCTTCGCGGCTCAACCCGATGTCGAGCAGTTGCCATTCGCCCACAAACTCCTCGTTCTCGGCAAAAAGGAATGCCAGCTTGGGCAGTTGCAGGCTCAGCGTGAGGTGTGCACGAATGATGCCGGTGCGCACGTTGTAGCTGTTGTCTTCGCCCATCAGTCCGGAGGAGATGTCGATAGCAATCACCCGGGCAGGCGAGGCGTTGATGTACTTCACCACAGCAGCAAATCCGCCTGCCAGCGGCTTGTTGAGTCCGCTGCCGAACAGTCCGTCGATAACAATGTCGGTTGCCGTCAATGCAGGCGGAACAAACCGGGAGGTGACGTGGTGAAACGCCACTGCGGGCGCTTCGGCAAGCAGCCGCTCCTTGTTGGCAAGGCAGTCGGGCGAGAGACTCTCCTGAGGGTCGAACAGATAGACGGCAACGCGGTAGGAGCGCGCAGCCAGCAGTCGGGCAACAGCCAGGGCGTCGCCGCCGTTGTTGCCCGGTCCGGCAAAGACAACGCACGGCGTATCGGCGTCGCAACGTTCGGTGATGGCGGCGGTAAGTGCGCGGGCGGCACGTTCCATCAGGTCGATGCTTTGTATCGGCTCCTGTTCGATGGTGCAGGCATCCAGCTGTTTGATGCCCGAAGTAGGGAATATCTTCATGATAATGTCGTGATATAGACGATTATAGATTGTAAAAACCGACAGCAAAGGTATGCTTTTTTTTGCTTCACGCAGGTTCGACGCAGGGTACTATTTAGAATCGCTACTCAAAATGCACAATAAAAACTTGTCTATACCATTCACAATTATTAGTATTTTTTTTTTTTTGTTATTTGTGGTTGGCATACATTTGCACATTCTTTAACGGAATCTACAACAAAACGTGCGTCAATCTCTCTGTCTTTTCTGTCTGCTTCATCTGTTTGCGGTGTCCCTGCGGGCGCAACAAAACGAGACTACTCCGACTGCAACCGTCGACACGCTCGGTGTATTCGGCCCCAAGGTGTGGTACTTTCCTATCGACCGGACGGAGCTGCGTCGCGACTACCGGGACAATGCCCGCATGTTCGATGCCTTAGACGGATTGCTCTCCATGCCCGACATTGTGCATCGCATCGACTCGATCTTTATCGTGGCGGCAGCATCGCCCATCGGCGGAGCTGCCCGCAACCAATACCTGTCCGAAGCGCGTGCCCGTGCGCTGCAAGCCTATCTCCGCCGGAACTTCCCCGAGGTGATGAGCCGCGTGTTCTCCGTCAAAGCCATCGGCGTGGACGAAGACGGGTATGCAGCCATCTACGAAGCGGAGCAGGAGCGTGTGGCGCAGATGACCCCGCAGCAACGGCAGGCATGGTTGATGGAAGAGGTCTATCCGCGGTTGCAGTATGTCTCCATCAGGATGCTGCTCACCGACGGCAGGTGGATCCATGCCGGACAGGGCAGCCCGTTGCGTGCATTGATACGGCAGAAGCAGACCACCTACGACACCATACGGGTATCGACTTACGACACGATACGCATCACCGTCTACGACACGGTGCGCACCGTTCCTGTCCGCCACGTACCCGCAGACACCCTGCCTGTATATAATAAGGAGAAGAAATCGCCCTCCTACCTGCTTACCGTCAAGACCAACCTGCTCTACGACCTGGCTTTGCTGCCCAACCTGGCAGTGGAGTACAGCCTCACGCCGCGCTACTCGCTGGCAGTGGAGGGTTATTGGAGTTGGTGGGACTCCAAGGCGCCCGACTACTGGAGCTACCGCATCCAAGCGATAGGGTTGGAGACAAAGTACTGGTTGGGAAACCGGTTACTCCGTCCACGCATGACGGGGCATTATTTAGGAATATATGTTGTGATGGGAAACTATGACGTTCGTCTCTTCCCCCGCACACTGAACGATATGGGTTACCTGAGCACGGAGAGCCGTTCGATGGGTATCACGTATGGTTATGTACTGCCGGTCGGCAGGCGGTGGGATCT
>JAISGR010000013.1 GCA_031262995.1 Prevotellaceae bacterium
GCCCGGCAACTGCCGCAACAGCTTGACGCCGGAGGACTATCACAGCAACCCGACGCCGGAAGGCAGCCGCAACAGCCGGTTGTCGAGGGTTCGCCCTGCCCGCTCTGCGGAAAAGGCACCGTCATCAAGGGCAAGCGTGCGTATGGTTGCTCCGAGTGGCGCAACGGATGCAGCTACCGGGCGCCGTTTGCTTAGTGCCGGCTTGCGCCTAACGTTCCACTTGTGTTTCGGGATAATTGATGAGATAGAGCGTGCCGGTGGCACGGGTAAAGGCGGTGTAGAGCCAGCGGAAGTAGTCGGGGGTGAGCTGCTCTTCCGTCAAGTACCCCTGATCGAGAAAGACATTGCGCCACTGACCGCCCTGTGCCTTGTGACAAGTCACGGCATACGCATACTTCACCTGAAGGGCGTTGTACCAGGGGTCGACCTTCATCTTCGCCATGCGGTCGCGCTTCGCAGGCAGGTCGGCATAATCTTCGAGGATGGTGTAGAACAGGCGGTCGGCATCGGCACGCGACAGGGCAGGGGCATCGCTGTGCAGGGTATCGAGCAGCAGGTTGGCGTCCAGCTCCATGTCGTTACAGTCGGGAAAGGAGAGGGTGACGGCAGCAAAGCGAAAGCCGAACAGTTCGTGCGTGCGCCGTACCCGTCGCACGACGGCAGTCTCTCCGTTGGCAATGAACTCCATCTCCTTGTTGCCGGCAGTCCAGAAGTAATTGTTCTTGGCAACCATGAGCAGGTCGCCCGTGTTCAGCTCGTCTTCGCGCCACAATATCTGCGCCCGTACACCATTATTATATATATTGGCGCGCTTGTTGGAGCGGCACACCACAATGGTTTCGTCTAATCCGTCGCGTTCGTAGCAGCGGGTCAGCTCCTCTATCAGTTCGTTGCCCGGCAGGAAGCGGATGTCGGCAAAGCCTTTCAGCCGAATCTTGGGCAGCGTCCGGCAGGCATCCTCGGCAATGAGCCGGCGCAACCGGGTGGCATTCCACAAGATGCCCGAGTCGTGCTCCTGCCGCACTACCTGCGTCAAGTCTGCCTCCATCACCTTCAGTCCGTAACCCCGGAGGGCATCGGCATAGAGGGCGGGACTCAGCTCCTCGCCCACCGGCGGAAGCTGCGCCGTGTCGCCCATCAATACCAACCGACACCCTTCGCCGGCATACACATACTCCACCAGATTGTCGAGCAGTCGTCCGGTGCCGAACATGCTGCCCGACAGTCCTTCGTTGGAAATCATCGAAGCCTCGTCTACGATATACAGGGTGTGGGTGGTAAGGTTGTCGCTCAGCGTGAAGTTGCCCGTGTCGTTCGAGAAGCTGCGCTGCCGGTAAATCTTCTTGTGAATGGTAAACGCCGGATGACCGGCATACGCCGCGAAGACCTTGGCAGCCCGTCCGGTGGGAGCAAGCAGCACTGACTTCTGTTGCAGCTTGTCGAGCGTGCGCACCAGTGCACCCACCAGCGAAGTCTTACCGGTACCGGCATATCCGCGCAACAGAAACACCGTATCATTCTGCGGCGAAAGCAGGAAAAGGGATAACGCCGCGATGGCTTTTTCCTGTTCCGGCGTGGGAATATAAGGAAAATTATCCTTAATTTGTGTTTCTAAATAGTTATTAATCATTTTTCTGATAGAAAAAAGTGAAAGGATGTATCATCGTTACAATTATTTCTTCTACTTTTGTGCCACGAATATAAACAAAATTAAAAGTATATCTATCATGAAAGCAGTATTTAATGTAATTCTGGCTTTATGCGCAGCGATTCTGCTCTATCTTTGCTACGAAAGTATCATGGGTCCTATTCGTTTCGATGAAGCGGCGGAGTATCGTAAAAACGTTGTTGTTGCCCGCTTGGTTGACATTCGCAAGGCTCAACAGGAGTATCGCAACCAGCATCACCAGCAGTACACCGCAAGCTTCGATACGCTGATCGATTTCGTGAAGAATCAGAAGCTGCCTTTCATCTACAAAGAGGGCGAGTTGACCGACAAGCAAATTGAAGATGGATTGACCGAAAAGAAAGCCATGTCCATTATCAACAAAGCACAAAAGACAGGTCGCTACGATGAGGTGAAGAAGTGGGGATTGGAAAATTTCAAACGCGACACACTGTGGCGTTCGGTACGTGACACGATCTTTGGCAAGACATTTATCGCCGACTCCATGCGCTACGTACCCTTCGGTGACGGTGCACAGTTCGAGATGGCAATCAGAAACGACACTGCCAAGTCGGGCGCTCCGTTCTGTCTGCTCGAAGTGAAAACCCCCTATGAAGTTTATTTGAACGGGCTGGATCGTCAGGAAATCGTTAACCTGAAAGACCGTCAGGAACAGTTGAATAAATATCCGGGTCTGATGTTCGGCAGTTTGGAAACAGCTAACAACAATGCCGGCAACTGGGAGTAATGACCGAGACGACCGACTTCAATAAATCGGAACAGTACAAGTTATCCATCCGCATCGATGCGGATGGATTTTCTTTTGCCGTTTTCAATCCGCAGAACGAAAACATCTCCTGCTTCGACAGGGCTATCGACGATACAGTGTCGCTCGCAGCCAATGTCAAGCGGGCGTTCCGCGAGATGGAATGGCTCAAACGTCCGTTTATGACGGTGAACGTGCTCATGGTCGGGCAGCGGTTTACCCTTGTGCCGCTG
>JAISGR010000093.1 GCA_031262995.1 Prevotellaceae bacterium
GGACATGCGGCAGATACTACCCCGAACGCAAGGACGACATTGCCTGGGAGAACGATCTGGTTGCCTTCCGCACCTACGGACCGGCGTTGCAAGCCAGCGGCGAACGTGCCTTCGGTTACGATGTATGGACGAAGTACAACACCACCGATCCCGTAGTCGAAGCCCGTTATGCCGATGAGCTGCAACGCGGCATCTCCTATCACATCGACCACGGAAACGGGTTGGATTGCTACAAGGTAGGAGCTACGTTGGGCGGAGGTACCGCTGCATTGATGGTCGACGGCAACATCATCTATCCCTACTGCTACAAAACACAGGAGATACTCGACAACGGGCCGTTGCGTTTCACGGTCAAACTGACCTACAACCCGCTGACCGTCAGAAACGACACGTCGGTGACAGAGACACGCCTCATCACGCTCGATGCCGGTTCTCACCTCAACAAAACGGTAATCACCTACGATAACCTGTCGGCAACAACACCCGTTGCTGCCGGCATCGTTCTGCACGAGCCTGACGCCGATGCCAAGGTAACGCTCGATGCCACCGACGGCTACATCGCATACGCCGACCCCACCGACAACGCCAACAATCACAACGGAGTGATCTTTGTCGGTGTGGCATGCCCCGAGCCGGTGAAGGAAGCCAAGACAGTTTTCTTCCCCGAAAAAGAGAAGAAAGAGCTGCGTGGCGGCGCCGACGGTCACCTACTGGCTGTCAGCGACTACATGCCGGGGAGCGCCTATACCTACTACTGGGGCGCTGCCTGGAGCAAAGCCGACATCCCGAACATGGAAACATGGAACCTGTATCTGGCAGATTTTGCGAAGAAAGTACGCAATCCGCTCACGGTATCCATTCAATAAACATGTACGGCAAACAGATTTGAAAAGCAAGAGAGGCAAGGAGGGCGCATCGTTTTGAGGCGCCCTCTTTTCGCTTTATTATCTATAAATTTATATAAAACTTCCCACCGATGCTGTCTGTAGAAAAAAATGTTCCTACTTTTGCGACTCGTAAATAACACCTAAAGTACAGAATGAGAAGTAAGTTTTTATCCGTAATCGTGAGTTTCCTGCTTGTGACAATCAGCTTCACAGCGTGCCTAAACTCTAACGAGTATGAATATAGCTCCGATGCAACGGTACATGCTTTTGGTTTGGATACCATCTACGGCAAGCATTATAAGTTTACTATTGACCAGGTAAAGCGTCTTATCTACAACGCCGATTCTTTGCCCGTGACAGTGAGAACAGACTCTCTGCTGAAACGCATTCTTATCGATACATTCTCCGTAACGGGATACATCTCTTCGGCAGGAGGCATCAAAGATACCGCGGTGAATATCAGTGATTCCGTAAACCTAATTCCTGCTATCCGCGAAATCAAGGATGGGACGGAAACAGGCGGCATGCTGTTCAATATTATAGCAGCCGACGGTACCACCCGACGTCAATACGAATTGCAAATACGGGTACATCGGCAAGACCCCGATTCCATGGTCTGGACGAACATGCAATCTCCCCTCGACGCAGAAAATATTGTTACCCGGCAAAAAGCCGTGATACTGAACGGTACACGCCTGCTAGTTTACCTCTCTGCCACCCAACTGATGGAAGCAAATACCGAATCGGCTGCCATCGTGTGGAACAGGAAAACAGCGACCGGATTGCCCGACAACATCAAGTTAAACTCTCTGATGAATGCCGGCGAAACGCTTTACATCGCCACAGAGAACGGCGAATTGTATAGCAGCACCGACGGAGAGAACTGGACAAGAACAGGCGGAGAGGCATCGGTGGTAACAACCGTGGCTTACTTCCAACAAAGACTGATTGCCGTGCTGCAAGGCGAAGACGGACAGCCATATTTTGCCGCTTCCACCGACGGAACGACGTGGACTGCCGGAGAATCAGTGCCCGACAACTTCCCGTTGGACAACATCTACGCCACCCAAATGACCACCAACAACAATATACCCAAGGTGATTGTGACCGGTAACGCAACACCAACGGGAAGTGCAACCATACCCTGGTCGTCCATGGACGGATTGTCGTGGGCATCACTCTATTCAAGCGCATACTGTCCTTATATGGAGAACCCGTTTATCATGTACTACGGCGATACTTATTACCTGACAGGCGGCAATTACACCGGCATCTACTCTTCGGTAGTGGGACTGGCATGGGAGAAGGTGAAACGCAAGATGCTGTTGCCGGTAGCGATGTCGTACAGCAAGTATGTCTCCGTCGCCATCGACAAGAATGACTATGTGTGGATGATTACCGGACAAAATACCACCATCGACATGTCGGGAGAGACACCGGTTGCAGTAGCAAAGCCGGGCACCGTGTGGAGAGGACGATTAAACAGGTTAGGGTTTGACCGGCAGTGATGGCTGTTCGACGATATACAACCGTCATGATCGCACTGCTCTTCCTTTTCTGTACGGCGGAAGCGCAGGAAACATACAAGTGGGAATGGGGAGGAGCGCTCGGCGGAAGCTTTTACATGGGCGATGCCAATGCAACAACCCCATACCGACACACCGGATTGGCAGGAGGGGTGATAGCCCGATACCTGATCAACCCGCACACGGCACTCAAGGGGAACTTGGTCGCCGGCAGAATAGCCGGAGATACCGGAGATTTTAAGAATGCTTATCCCAACGGCGAATATGCCTCGTTCAAGCGAACCATATTTGACTTGGGGGTGCAGTTTGAATATAACTTCTTTGCCTACGGCGCCGAACATACGTACCGAAACGAGGCACGGTTGACGCCCTATATCACAGGCGGAATAGGTGCCACGCTTGCACCCCGACCGGCAAAGACCGATTTGACCATGAACATACCGATAGGCATCGGTGTAAAATACAAAGTGGCACCGCGCATCAACATCGGATGCGAGTTCACGATGAGGTTCAGCCTGAGTGACAGGCTGGATGTGGTTCGAACAGACGGATTACAATTGGAGAATCCCTATCTGATAAAAGGGAAAGGGTTGAAGAACAAAGATAGCTACTCCTTTACGCTATTCTTTCTTACGTACGACCTGTTTCCCGTATGCAAGGAATGTAACAATTAATAAGGAATGTACTATAAAGAGCAATTGGATAAAGAACGAATACCGACCCATGTAGCAATCATCATGGACGGTAACGGACGATGGGCGAAGCAGCGCGGACGCGAACGCAGCTACGGGCATCAGGTCGGTGCAGAGACAGTGCATGTCATAGCCGAGGAGGCTGCACGTCTGGGCGTGAAATATCTTACCTTATACACATTCTCTACCGAAAACTGGCACCGCCCCTCCAACGAAGTGGCATCGCTGATGGCGCTCCTCTTCGACTCCATCGAGGAGGAAACATTCATGAAGAACAATATCAGCTTCAGAGTGATTGGCGAGATAGACAAGCTGCCCACACATGTACAGGAACGACTGAACGCCTGTGTGGAGCATACATCCCGCAACAACGGCATGTGTCTGGTCTTGGCGCTGAGTTACTCGTCGCATTGGGAGATTACGCGGGCGGCATACCTGCTGGCGCAAGAAGTACAGGAGGGTCATATTACCCCCGACCAAATCACCGACGACATGATAGCGAAACACCTCACCACATCGTTCATGCCCGACCCCGACCTGCTGATACGCACCGGCGGAGAGCTGCGGCTGAGCAACTATCTGCTGTGGCAATGTGCCTATTCCGAACTCTATTTCTGCGATACCTACTGGCCTGACTTCAGGGAAGAGGAACTGCATAAAGCCATATACGACTACCAGCGACGGGAACGCCGTTTCGGGAAGACAAGCGAACAAATAAATTAACATCAACCCTTCATGAATAACAAAGCATATATGCATTATCGTTTTTACTCCATACTCGTTGCCATCACCTGCCTGCTGGGCTTCGCGCAGAACAGTGCGGCTCAGGAAACAACAGACGGGGCGGATAAACCTGTCATTCTCTACTCGGGCACAGCGCCCAAACTGGAAATAGCCGACATCAAGGTAGAGGGCGTAAAGAACTATGAGGATTATGTGCTTATCGGACTTTCCGGACTGAGCGTAGGGCAACTCATTTCGGTGCCCGGAGAAGAAATCTCCGAAGCCATCCGCCGCTACTGGAAGCATGGGCTGTTCTCCAATGTCGGCATCACCGCCGACAAGATAGAGAAGGGAAAGGTATGGCTAACGATTCACCTCACCCAGCGCCCCCGCGTGTCCGAAATCCGCTATCATGGCGTGAAAAAGTCGGAACGGGAAGACCTCGAAGCACGGGTAGGACTCATTAAGGGCAATCAGATCACACCCAACCTGATAGACAGAGCCAAGACACTCATCAAACGCTATTACGACGACAAAGGATTCAAGAATGCAGAGGTGCTCATTGCGCAAAAAGACGATGCGGCGGGCGACAACCAGGTTATCGTCGACGTAAACATCGACAAGAAAGAGAAAATCAAGGTTCACCATATCACCATTACAGGCAACAAAGCCATCTCCGAGAAGAAATTGAAGAAGGTCATGAAGAAGACCAACGAGAAGAACAAACTACTCAACATCTTCAAAACAAAGAAATTCGTCGAAGAGAACTACGAAGCCGACAAACAACTCATTATCGACAAGTATAACGAGCTGGGTTATCGCGATGCCATGATTGTGGCAGACACCGTCAAGCCTTACAACGACCGCACCGTCGACATCTCCATGCAGATTGACGAAGGCGAAAAATACTATCTGCGCAACGTCACTTGGGTGGGCAATACCCTCTACCCCTCCGAACAGCTGAACTACCTGTTGCGCATGAAGAAAGGCGATGTGTACAACCAGAAGCTGCTCAACGACCGCATCTCGACCGACGACGATGCCATCGGCAACCTCTATTACAACAACGGATACCTGTTCTACTCGCTGGAACCGGTAGAAGTAAATATCGCGGGCGACTCGATAGACCTCGAGATGCGCGTTTACGAAGGGCGACAAGCCACCATCAACAAAGTCATCATCAACGGCAACGACCGGTTGTACGAGAATGTGGTGCGCCGCGAACTCCGTACCCGTCCGGGCGAGCTGTTCAGCCGCGAAGACCTGATGCGTTCCTACCGTGAAATAGCCCAGATGGGACACTTCGACCCGGAACAGATAGTGCCCGACGTGCAACCCCGCCCCGAAGACGGTACGGTCGACATCGTGTACGGTCTTGTTTCGAAAGCCAACGACCAGGTAGAGTTCTCCGCCGGATGGGGACAGACAGGTATCATCGGCAAGCTGAGCCTGAAGTTCACCAACTTCTCCATGGCAAACCTGTTCCGCAAGAACGACAACTATCGCGGCATACTGCCGCAAGGCGACGGACAGACACTGACCATCAGCGGACAGACCAACGCCCAGTACTACCAGTCATACAGCATCTCCTTCTACGACCCGTGGTTCGGAGGCAAGCGACCCAATGCGTTCTCCTTATCGGCATTCTATTCGGTACAGACCGACATCAGCAGCCAATACTACAACACCGCCTACATGAACAACTACTACAACAGCATGTACAGCGGCATGTATGGATACGGCATGTATAACTATGGTAACTATAACAGCTACGAGAACTATTACGACCCGGACAAGTACATCCGCATGTTCGGACTGTCCGCCATGTTCGGTAAACCGCTGAAGTGGCCTGATGACTACTTCCAGTTCACCGCCGAACTGTCGTTCCATCGATATATCCTGAGCGACTGGCAATACTTCCCCGTAACGAACGGCAAGTGCAACAACGTCAGCCTGAATTTCACCTTGTCGCGCAGCTCCATCGACAACCCCATCTATCCGCGTTCGGGTTCGGAATTTGCCCTGTCGCTGCAAATCACCCCCCCCTACTCCCTGTTCGACGGTGTGGATTACAGCAAGTACAACACCAACAATCAGGACGACATGAACAGGATGCACCGCTGGATTGAGTATCACAAGTGGAAGTTCAAATCGAAAGTGTATATCCCGCTGATGGACGTAGCGACAACCAAACGCACTCCCGTGCTGATGGGACGCTTCGACGTAGGATTGCTGGGACACTACAACAAGTACAAGAAGTCGCCGTTCGAAACATTCGATGTAGGTGGAGACGGCATGACCGGCTACTCCAGCTATGCCACCGAGAGCGTTGCCCTGCGCGGCTATGAGAACAGTTCGCTGACCTACGGATACGGCAACGAGGGCTATGCCTATACCCGCATGACGCTGGAACTTCGCTATCCGCTCATGCTCGAAACAAGTACTACCATCTATGCGCTGGGATTTATTGAAGCCGGTAATGCCTGGCACGACATAGGCAAGTTCAATCCTTTTGACCTGAAACGTTCTGCCGGCATCGGCGTACGCATCTTCCTGCCGATGATCGGTATGATGGGTATCGACTGGGCTTACGGATTCGACAAAGTACGCGGTTCGTCCAGCTACGGAGGCAGCCAGTTCCACTTCCTGCTGGGACAGGAATTCTAAGAAATTGAAAGTTGAAAATCAAAAAATGAAAAAGTGATAAGTATGAAGAAGTACATAATCTTGACTATCATGCTGTTGGGCATCAGCCTCACAGCCAGCGCACAGAAGTATGCCCTGATTGATATGGAATATATTCTGAAGAATATACCGGCGTACGAACGTGCCAACGAACAGTTGGAGCAAAGCTCTAAGAAATGGCAGAGCGAAGTAGATAAATTGTCGGAGGAAGCAAAGACCCTCTACAAAAACTATCAATCGGAAGCAGCATTCCTCTCTGCCGAGCAGAAGCAGAAGCGCGAAGATGCCATTGTTGCCAAAGAGAAAGAGGCAGCCGAGCTGCGCCGCAAATATTTCGGTAACGACGGAGAGCTGTTCAAGAAGCAGCAAAGCCTGATGCAACCCATTCAGGACGAAATCTACAATGCGGTCAAAGAGGTATCCGAACAGCGCGGATATGCCATGGTCATAGACCGTGCCTCGGCGGCAAGCATCATCTTCGCCTCTCCGAGCATCGACATAAGCAATGAAATTTTAGCAAAATTAGGTTATTCAAATTAATTGCCTACTTTTGCACCCGATCAACATCGGAACAATCCTTATATTAATAATATAATTAACCATTATGATGAAGAAAATCGTATTATTGGCAATCGTATTCGCTTTCCCCTTGGGAGCCATGGCACAGAAGTTTGCTCACATGAACTCGCAGGAAATTATTGTCTCCATGCCTGAATATATTAAGGCGGAAGCCGACTTGCAGGCGCTGTACAAGGAACTCCAAAATGAGATGCTACGCACAGAGGATGAGTTCAATAAAAAGTATCAGGAATACCAGCAACAGATGGACTCTCTGCCGAAAAATATTCTTGAGAGACGCCAAAAAGAATTGGACGATATGCGCACACGCCAGCTTCAGTTCCAGCAAGAAGCAGATCGAACCATGCAGAAAGCACAGTCGGACGCATTGGCTCCCATCACAAAGAAATTGGACGAAGCCATTCAGGCGATAGGCAGAACAGACGCTTATACCTATATCTTTGACTTGGCACGTACCCCCATCCCCTATGTCGGCACAGACAGTGTGGACATCACTGCCAAGATAAAAACCCAGCTCGGTATAAAGTAATGCGCAATGGAGCGATTGTCGACCGATGTTCCCGGTCCGATAGGTATCTTTGATTCCGGCTACGGCGGACTAACCATCCTGAGCAAAATACGTGCCGCACTGCCGCAGTACGACTATGTTTACTTGGGCGACAATGCACGCACTCCCTACGGCACCCGCTCTTTCGAAGTGGTGTACGAGTTTACCCGTCAGGCAGTCATCAACCTCTTCGAACAAGGTTGCCAGTTAGTGATTCTGGCATGCAACACCGCCTCGGCAAAAGCCCTTCGCAGCATACAGATGAATGATTTACCCCGTATAGCCCCCAACCGTCGCGTGTTGGGGGTTATTCGTCCTACGGTAGAGAGCATCGGGCGCATCACCCGCAGTCGGCATGTAGGCGTATTGGCAACCACCGGCACCATCAATTCCGAATCCTACCCGCTGGAGATACACAAACTATTCCCCGACATCACCGTCACCGGACAAGCCTGTCCACTGTGGGTACCGTTGGTCGAGAACCGCGAAGCCGACAACGACGGCGCCGATTACTTCGTGCGCAAGTATATCAACCAACTCCTCACCAACGACCCGCTGATTGACACCGTCATCCTGGGTTGCACCCACTACCCGCTTCTACTGAACAAGATACGCCGCTACCTGCCGCCAACGGTACAACCGGTGGCACAAGGCGAATGGGTAGCCGACAGCCTGCGCGATTA
>JAISGR010000120.1 GCA_031262995.1 Prevotellaceae bacterium
CCAATGAAGCCTTGAAGAAGGTCACCGGATCGTATGGAAGATTCAGTAAAGAGGCCGGTGCCGTCCAATACATCGACCCACGTCACCAGTAAAGTAAGGAGGAACCAATTATGATTAGAGAAGTGAAATTTGAAAGTCAAGACCGTCGCATCAAGCAGATACTTGCTGTGCTGAACGAGAACGGAATCAAAGACATCGAAGAGGCAAACATCCTCTGCCACACCGCAGGCATCGATCCTTATCTGACATGCGAAGAGACCCAGCCCATCTGTTTCGAGAACGCCAAGTGGGCGTATGTGGTGGGTTGCGCCATTGCCATCAAGAAGGGCTGCAAGAACGCCGACCAGGCTGCCGAAGCCATCGGCATCGGTCTGCAGTCGTTCTGCATACCCGGCTCCGTAGCCGACGACCGCAAGGTGGGCATCGGACACGGTAACCTCGCCGCCATGCTGCTGCGCGAAGAGACCAAGTGCTTCGCCTTCCTGGCAGGTCACGAGTCGTTTGCCGCCGCCGAGGGCGCCATCAAGATTGCCGCCAAAGCCGACAAGGTACGCAAAGAGCCGCTGCGTTGCATCCTCAACGGTCTGGGCAAAGATGCCGCGATGATTATCTCGCGCATCAACGGCTTCACCTACGTGCAGACGGAGTTCGACTACTACACGGGCGAACTGAAGATTGTCCGCGAGATCGCCTACAGCGACGGAGCGCGTGCCAAGGTGCGCTGCTACGGCGCCGACGACGTGCGCGAAGGCGTAGCCATCATGTGGAAAGAGGGTGTCGACGTGTCGATCACCGGCAACTCCACCAACCCCACCCGCTTCCAGCACCCCGTGGCAGGAACGTATAAGAAAGAGCGCATCCAGGCAGGCAAGCCCTACTTCTCGGTAGCTTCGGGCGGCGGCACAGGTCGCACGCTCCACCCCGACAACATGGCAGCCGGTCCCGCCTCCTACGGCATGACCGACACCATGGGACGCATGCACAGCGATGCACAGTTCGCCGGTTCTTCGTCCGTTCCCGCCCACGTAGAGATGATGGGCTTCCTCGGCATCGGCAACAATCCGATGGTGGGATGCACCGTCGCTTGCGCCGTAGATGTGGCAACAGCACTGAAGAAGTAATTGTAGCACAAGTACTTAAACCATAAAGAATCCCTGTGGCTCTGATGAGAGTTGCAGGGATTCTTGTTTGCTCTTCTTATTTTCTCTACTTTTGCGCCAATAAACGATATAGAGTATGACACTGATAGACAACAATCTCCCCATGATTATCGCTTTGTGCAAAAAGCACAAGGTGAATAGACTGTTTGTATTTGGCTCTATCCTCACCAATCGCTTCAATAACGACAGCGATATAGACTTGACAGTAGACTTCAACAAAGCAGAAGTCGGCGATTACTTCGACAACTACTTCGACTTCAAATACTCTTTGGAAGAGCTGCTGGGCAGAAAGGTCGATTTGCTGGAAGAGCAGACCATAAAGAATCCCTATCTGAGAAAGAGTGTAGATGCCACTAAAGCCCTTATTTATGGATGATATAATAAAGAAATACCTGCAAGACATGCTTACAGCTATTGAAGAAATTGATAGTTTCTTTGACGGTAAGCCCAAACGATTCAATGAGTTTTATGGCGATATACGTCTTAGACGTGCCACTGAACGAGACATTGAAATCATAGGCGAAGCCATGAACAGAATCCTTAAGGCGGATAACAATGTAGCGATTACCAACTCTCGCAAGATAGTAGATGCCAGAAACTATATCATACATGGATATGACAGCCTGTCTGCTGATATATTGTGGAGCATTGTCATCAATCATTTGCCTAAGCTAAAGATGGAAGTGGTTGCGTTATTGAACTCATAACGCTGCGACTTATCTGTGACCATTTTCTCATTATACGATAACAGATCAACGGAAGCGTTCTTTTAAATTGGGACGCATGCACAGCGATGCACAGTTCGCAGTTTCTTTGCTTCTTGCTTGCTCTTCTTATTTTATCTATTTTTGCGCCAACCAAAGAAGTAACGATGCAGCATTTACAGATTATTCAAAGCAAAATCTACGAAATACGCGGGCAACAAGTCATGCTCGACTTCGACCTGGCAGCGATGTACCAAGTAGAAACTCGTGCACTTAATCAAGCTGTAAAACGTAATATAGAGCGCTTTCCAAAAGACTTTATGTTTCAACTTACATTAGAAGAATGCCATAACTTGAAATCACAATCTGTGATATCAAGTTGGGGCGGAACACGAAAATTACCATATTCTTTTACGGAACATGGAGTTGTAATGCTGTCAAGTGTACTAAGAAGTGATATTGCCATGCAGACAAGTGTTCTGATTGTACGTGCTTTCGTTGCTATGCGACAACTGATTACAGCAGCGCCACAAGTAGGCAGGATGGAGCAATTAGAACAGCAAATGAAAGAGTTGAAGCAATACATGGAGGAAGTCTTGATTGACCAAAACGACATCAACGAAGATACCCGTATGCAGTTGGAACTTATCAACCAAACATTGGCAGAGTTGCAGGTGCAGAAAAGACAGGATGAGAAACCGCGTAGACCAATAGGTTTTATCCAACCTAAAGAAAAAGAATGAGAAGAGATAGAGCCGAAGTCATGCGCCTTATCTGCTACCATACCCCAATCAAACAATAACAAATCAACGGAAGCGTTCTACCGCAACCGGAAGAAAGCTCACCCCTTCACATGCTGCTTCAGCTTCTTCATTGCCCAGTCGTAATGGCTCGAAGTGGCAGAGATGCAGTAGGAGCCTAAGCTGGTGGTGCCCGTCGCAACGAACTGTCGCAGCAACTGCCCGTTCACGCTGTACAGTGCTATCATTCGCTAAAGATGTTGCAAATGTACAAGTAAGTTTGGTTGAGCAATACTCATGATGCAACTTTTTTAGGGTAATATCCACTTTTTCAATGAGTAGCCGGTGGATTGGCACGTACAGCCAAGCTCTCTTTGTTAAAGATAATGACAGGAGCGCAGGAGATGCGCCGGTCAGCTGCAATTGCTGAAATGAGCATCTATAATATAAATTAGCACTAACCATTTGTTTATGAATACTATTTTGATTTACTTTGCGCCACTCTAAGGCAGGGGCTGCTTAAAATAGAGGATATACCTATACTTTATACATCTTTGGAAGCCAATGTTTCCAACCCTACACCCAGAGCGCCAAGCTAAAGATGGCAGAGAACTTTAGCAATATGAATTATTGTGACAATATCTGAAGGATAAAAGGGTGTAGGCAGGAGTATCCATAGCAAGGTCGTATACTTTACCATGTACAGTCGTATACTTTACCACGTACAGTCGTATACTTTACCGCGTACAGTCGTATACTTTACTTCACCCCCTCCAGAAGGTATTATAGGGCTTATATATAAACGATAATGGCTTTCTACAAGAAAATTCAGAAAAAGATCAACAGTCTGTGGTACCCGCAATCGGTAACCGTGGGCAAACCCGTATCGACGGACGAGATAGCCGAGAAATTGGCAGATGTCTCGACCGTCAGCCCGGGCGATGCTTACAATGTGCTCAAAGACCTGGCTAATGTGATGTCTGAGTACATGGCAGCCGGTCGCACCGTGAAGTTAGACGGGCTGGGCACGTTCTATTACACCGCCGCCTCGAACGGCAACGGCGTAAAGACCAAGGAGGAGGTAAACGCCACCATGATCAATGGTGCACGCGTACGCTTCATTCCCGAGTCGCACCGAGAGAGCGGCAACACGCAGCGTACCCGTTCGCTCGTCGACAAACACATCGAATGGGTGGAATGGAACGGCAAAGCCGATACCGGCGGCGGTGGAAACAGCGGCGGCGGCGGCGATGACCCGTTACAGTAACGCTTCGGCGTGGAGAGACGGCTCTCCACCATGAACAGGCAGAAGGGGGGTGTGTCCAAACGGCACACCCCCTGATCTTTTTTTCGTGCCCCATGTCATGTTTGCCTGCTTGCCTCCGTCTTATTGGTACATGGAACTCAAACAATTCAAAAGCACCATCCTCCCGCTCCGGGGCAAGTTGCTGGCGTATGCCGGAAAGCTGACCGGCTGCAGCGAGGATGCCGAAGATGCCGTACAAGAGGTTTTGCTCAAGCTGTGGAACAAAAGGCTTGAATTAGACCGGTGTCACAACATCGAAGCGTTTGCCATGACCGTGACGCACCATCTCTGCATGGATATGTGGCGCAGCCGACACACCCCTACCCTGCCGTTAGAGCAGGTACACGCCATGAGCGGCGACCACCGTCCCGACCGACAAACGGAGATGAACGATGCCGTCAGCCTGATGCACCGACTCATCGACGCACTGCCCACCCTGCAACGCACCATCATGCGGATGAAAGACATCGAAGCGTATGAGACGGAAGAGATTGCCGACATCACCGGCTGCGCCCCCGACGCCATCCGAAGCAACCTGTCGAGGGCACGCAAGAAGGTGAGGGATAACTATTTGAGAATCATCAACGAACGTAACCAACAACGAGTAACGACATGAGGATAGAATCATTAATCGACCGGTATTTCGCAGGATTGACTTCATGCAAGGAGGAACGCGCACTGCGCCGCTTCTTCGCCCAAGGGCAGGTGCCCGAACAGTTAGAGGTGTACCGACCGTTCTTTGCCGGCATCGAACAGGAGGCACAGGCACATCAACACCCTGCCGACCGGCAGCCCGGCACACACCGCCGGTCGCACCGCCTCCTCTACTACACGCTGACCGGCATCGCCGCCGCCATGTTGTTGCTGACGGGCATCGCCGGCATCGTCAAGTACCGGCAAGCCGCCCTGCCTGCCAACTACGTGATTATCGACGGCAAGCGATACACCGACGCCAAGCTGATACGCGAGAAAGCACTCGATGCCTTCCGCGAGGTGCAAACCGATACCGACGAGCTGGAAGCGCTGTCGACCATTCAATAACCCTAAAGCACACCTGTTAGTATGACAAGAAACATCATCCGCATCGCCTGTTGCACACTGCTGCTCCTTGCAGGCACATCACTCCACGCACAACAAGGACTGCGCATTGCGTCCCTGTTCGATAAGTACAGCAGGCAGAAGGGCGCCACCTACGTAGTGCTCACCCACATAGAGACACCGCTGTGGGACGCCACCCTCTACAAAAGCCTGCAACTGAAACGGGCGGAGAAGGCGCTGCCCGACATCTACACCTGTCTGGTGGCAGACAGCGAACATGCCCAAAAGATCAAAGAGGTGATTATCGACGGGCAGATTCAGTCTGCCTACTACAGCCTGCCGCCCCAAGCGGAAGGCGTCAACCGGTTCATCCTCTTCCGGTTGGACGAGGAAGGAGAGGCTGCCCTGCTCTACATCGAGGGCGACATCAAGGACGAAGCGCTGCTCCGTTCACTCTACGGATTCAAATAGACAACGCACATATTATTAACAAACGTATAAATATACTCATAATGAAAGCAACTTTTCTACTCTTCTCCATGCTGTCTGCCACGCTGACGGCAACCGCACAAGCAACCGCTCCGAAAGACACCACCCTGTATGTCGACGGCAGGAAAATAACGGTGCAACAAGCCGACGACAACATCAAGGTCAGCCTGTTCGAAGCCCGCGCATCGGGCGACACCATCCAGCTCCAGCAGGTGTTCGAAGGGGTTTACCTGAACGGTCGCAGCATCGAGCGCACCACGGTGGTGTCGATTCCGTTCGTCAAGAAGCACAACCGCTACCAATTCGACCCGCATTACCCCACGTTCTACGTCGGATTCAGCCAACTCTCCGGGGGAGCGATGCGCTACTCGGCTGCCGACCATGTGCCGCAAGTGATGAGCAAGAGCTGGGAGTGGGGCTTCAACTTCTGCAACACGGGCATCGCCGTCAGCGCCGATAACCACTGGGGCATCACCACCACCATCGGTATCGCACGCATGGACTACAAGCTGGACAACAACTATGGCTTTGAGAAGGTGGACGACATCACCGCGTGTGTGCCTGCCGCCGACGGGACGGTCTATCAGAAGAGCTGGCTGCGCTACTGGGCATGGCGGATTCCGGTCAGCATAGAGTGGCAAGCCCTGTTCGGCAGCACCCGTGCCTTCCTGGCAGCCGGTCCGGAGCTGGAATGGCGCATGGGCATCACCTCGCGCGCCAAGTACAACGACAAGAAACACACGCTGTCGGACAAGCTCAATGCCAACCCGCTCGGAGTGAACCTGCTGTTGCAGGCAGGCTACGGGGATGTCGGTTTCCAAGCCCGCTTTGCGTTGACGTCGCTGTTTCAGAAGCACAAAGGACCCGACCTCTATCCGGCATCCATCGGCGTAGGCTTTTACTGGTAAGCGGATGCGGCTCTTCAGCGCTTGAAGAGCTTCGCTATCTCCTCTTCGCGAATGATGGAGAGGACAAGCTGCCCGTCGGGGGTATAGTTGGGCGCCTCACAGGCAAAGAGGCTGTCGGTCAGCACCGTGATTTCGTCGGGCGAGAGTACCTGCCCGTACACAATGGCAGCCGCCTTTGCCAGCGTCAGCGCCAGCGCGTGGTGCACCTCGTCCTTGACATCGCTCCCTTTCTCCATGGCGGTATGCAGCATGTTGAGCACCACCTCTACGGGATTCAGCCCCTCGATGCCTTCGGGCACGCCGCTCACGGCATAGCTACCGCCCCCCAGCGGTGTCAGCTCGAAGCCGATGGCAGAGAGGTCGCCCAGGATGCTCCCTATCATGGTGTCCTCGGCAGCCGACAATTGCAGAATCTCGGGGAACAGCACCCCTTGCGATGCCCGCAGGTGGGTGCGGATGCGGCTCAGGTACTGCTCGAACAGCACCCGCACGTGTGCCCGGTGCTGGTCGATGAGCATCAAGCCCGACTTGACCGAGGTCAGGATGTATCGTCCCTTGAACTGCATGTACTGCCCGCTGCTTCCCTGTCCGGAAGCGGCGCCGTAGAGGGTTGGTTGGTCGGTTGACGATGCCGGCGCCTCACCGGGCAGCTCCTCCGCAGGAACGCCCTCGCGGCTGTCGTCCGGCTCGGTGGCGGCATACAGTTGCTCCCAGTCATAGCTTGCCGCCCCTTCGTTGCGGCGATACGGACTGCCGCTGCCGCGATAGCCGTTCGACGTGGTTTTGAAGGGGTTGTACTGTTCGTCGTAGTGCATCCGGGGCGGCTCCGCGTAACGGTTCTCACTGTATGCGGGGATGTCGGGCGCCTCTTCCATGTTGAAGTCTATCACGGGCACCGACTTGCCCAGTGCCTCCTTCACGGCAGCAGCCAGGATTTGCCAGACGGCATGTTCGTTCTCGAACTTGATTTCCGTCTTGGTGGGATGGATGTTGACGTCAATATTGGCAGGGTCGACCTCGAAATAGAGGAAGTAGGAGACCTGCTCGCCGGCGGGAATCAGCTTGTCGTAGGCTTCGAGCACCGCCTTGCGGAAATAGGGATGATACATGTAGCGCCCGTTGACAAAGAAATACTGGTACGCGCGGTTCCTGGTAGCCGACTCCGGTCGGGCAACATAGCCCGTTATCTTCACCAGCGAGGTGTCCGCCTCCACATCGAGCAGCTCCTTGTTGAGCTTCTTGCCATGCACGCTCAGGATGCGCTGCCGCAGGGAGGAGGCAGGCAGGTTGTAGTGCTCGGCATCGTTGTGATAGAGGTGAAACTCCACATCGGGATGTACCAGTGCGATGCGTTCCAGCTCTTCGCAGATGTTCTTGTACTCCGTCTTGTCCGACTTGAGGAACTTGCGCCGCGCCGGCACGTTGAAGAAGAGGTTCTTGACGGCAAAGTTGCTCCCTGCGGCGCACGACACCGTTTCCTGCCGTTCGAACTTGGAGCCGGCAATGACGATGCGCGTACCCAATTGTTCGTCGGGGCGCCGTGTCTTCAGCTCCACCTCGGCAACGGCGGCAACGGATGCCAGCGCTTCCCCCCTGAAGCCCATGGTATGAAGGGCAAAGAGGTCGGCAGCGGTACGAATCTTCGAGGTGGCGTGTCGTTCGAAGGAGAGGCGGGCATCCGTTTCCGACATGCCCTTGCCGTTGTCAATCACCTGTATGGCTGTCTTTCCGGCATCGGTAATCAGGATGTGCACCTCGTCGGCGCCGGCATCAAGGGCATTCTCCACCAGCTCCTTCACGACCGATGCCGGACGTTGAATGACCTCGCCTGCCGCAATCTGGTTGGCGACCGAATCGGGCAGTAACTGAATAATATCTTTCATAACGGGAATATGGATAGGCAAGTGTGGGATTGCGCCTGCCCGCTGTTGCAGGCGGCAAGAATGATCAGATGATGCCGTTGGCGATGGCATACCAGAGATAAAGGAGCAGCAGGATGGCAAAGATCAGCACACCGATGTGCACCGGCTTCCGCCCGCTCTCCTTGCGGCGCTTCAGGTGGGTGGTTCCTTCGACAAACTTTCCCCGAATATCCTCGGGCGAGAACTCCTTCTCGGGCAGCATGCCCAGCTCGCGCTTGGCAGCCTCTTCCATCTTCGTCAGCTTCTCTTTCCGCTCATCCACATAGATGTACGGATGATGAAAGCCGCGCGGTCTTCGCATAGTAAACATTCCCATAGTCTTGAATTGAAAGTTGAGACTTTAAAGTTATTACCATATTAGTTGCCTGTGCGCCTGATGTGCAGGCTTCCGGGCGTCACCTGCCGCCTGTCCGACTTGGGCAGTTCATCGCCGGCTTTCTTACCCCGCCAGTCGAAGATATCCTCCTTGTTGCGTGGGCGGATATAGTCGAACCACACATACGAGGGCAGCCTGTACTTGTCGGCGGGTATCTGACTCATGGGGAACATGGTGCCGTTGGCTTTGCCGATAAACATGCCCTTCTCCATCTTCCGTTCTTTGAGGTTCATGCGCAGGAAGCCTCCTTCGGCATAGTTCAGCCCGATGAGCGTGGTGTCCTTGTCGTCCACCGGGTAGTAGATAAGCATCACGCTGCCGTTGACATCGACCTGACGCATATCGCCTTCGATGAAGAAGGCTTTCATCTCCTTGCCCGACACCTGATTGTAGTGTATGCTGTCCATCCGCTCCACCGTAAGCGCCTGATTGATGATGTGTGCCCAGTTGATGGTACCGTCCTTCATATACACCTTTATCTCCTCGCCCAGCAATTGCTGGGTAGCGTGCCACAGGACGGGATCGGTGTACATGGTCATGCAGGAGTCTTTGGAGTTGTAGACCAGTGAATCGCACACCGCCTGCACGTCGGTACGATAGATGCGCACCTTGTGGTAGGCACGCATCTCGCGGTACATGGAGTCGGTGTTCATATCGAAGGTGAGCAGCCGCAGGGTGTCGCCGTGCACATACAGGCTGTCGCCTTGCGAGTAGTCTACGGCAACCGCCCGCTGGGTGGCAAGCGCATGGCCGGTCAGCTCGTTGTAGTAACAGTAGTTGCCGGTCAGCATGTTGCGGTTCACCGAATCGTTCATCTGCACGTTGTTGAATGCCTCGCCATAGCCCAAGTGCCGGTCATAGAAAAGGCTGTCGCCGGTGAGCCGCTTCCCCTGATTGGTGAGGACGGAGCGATTGAGCAGCTCGGCTTGCTCGGTGACAGTGTTGTAGATGCCCAGCTCGGAGTAGATATGATTCTGCTGGCTCACGATATTGGAAGGTCCCAGTATGGTTGCTATCTTATTCTCCGTGCTATACTCCAACGTGTCGGAGGTAAGCACGAACTTGGGATTCTCCAGATTGACTTCGTGATTGAAGACGGCGATTTTTGTTGCCGGGCTATATTCTCCCCAGACAGAGGTAAGGACATTCTGTTCGTCTGTCAAGGTACCTCCCTGAAAGTAGTAACCCAGATTGAGGATGCGGTCGTAGTTCAGGCTGTCGGTGGTAAGGGTAGTGTTGCGGTTAATCATGCGCACGTTTCCCCGCAGCATGGCAATCTGCGAGACACCGTCGTAGTAGAGATAATCACCATATATAAATAAGGTGTCTCCCTGTTCCATGCGCACGTTGTTGAATGCCTCAACGGAGTTGCTCTTTTCGAAGATGTATGCCGTATCGCAATACATATACATGCTGTCGTGTCTGAGTTTGACCGAACCGATGAGCATTTGTGTGTCCGGTCTTTTATATTTATCGACTTGTGCTTCGTCGGCATACAACAAGTCGACCCGTGTCTTTTTCTTTTCGGGTGCTGTCTTTACATCCTGCGCATGCACCCATGCGATGACGCCCGTAAAGAGCAGACCGGCTACAAGTAGTTTGCGTTTCATTATTCCTTCACCCATCCCGGATACCTGAAGGCGCAGTTTCTCCATTTCTCGTTGATACGCACGTAGGTGTGTTTCTGTTTCTCGCGTATCCATTTGTCGAGCACTTCGTTCTGTTTATTCACAAGCACGATCTCCTTGAGGCGCTGATAATCTTCCGAGATGGTGGCTTTGTGTCCGTTGATTCGGCTCTTCAGCTTCACGATGACGCACTCTTCCTTGCCGGTTCGCTGGGGTGTCATGATGAATGCTTTGGAGATCTCTCCTATTTGCATACCGTTGACCACCTTGGCAATCTCCGGCGGAAGCTGTTGCATTTCAAACTTGGATGTATTGTTTTCGGGATTGGGCAGTAGTCCGTGGTTGTTCCGGGTATCCTTGTCTTGAGAAAGGATGGAGGCGGCATCTTCGAAGGAGAATTTGCTGCTGCGTATATCGTCGGCAATGGAGTCCAACCGTGCGCAGGCATTGGTGAGCGCCTCTTCGGGCACCTGCGGCTTGAGCAGGATGTGCCGCACCTTGATGCGGTCGCCCCGCTTCTCTACCAGCTGAATGATGTGGAAGCCGTATTCCGACTCGACTATCTTGGATATTTTGTTGGGGTCTTGCAGGTTGAATGCCACGTTGGCAAAGGCAGGGTCGAGTTCGCCCCGTCCATAGAACCGCATCTCTCCACCCTGTATGGCAGATTCTTTGTCTTCCGAATAGAGGCGTGCCAGCGTGGAGAAGCTGGTTTCTCCTTTATTGATACGATCGGTAAACTCGCGCAGGCGGGCTTTCACGGCTTCTATTTCGGCTTGCGGTATTTTGGGTTGCCGGGTGATGATCTGCACCTCCACCTGTGTCGGGATATAAGGAACGCTGTCTGAGGGCAGTCCGCTGAAGTATCGGCGCACCTCGGCTGGAGTGACTTTGATGTCGGCGACCAGCTTCTGCTGCATTTTCTGCACGCGCAATCCTTCCCGGGCATTCTCCCGCCAAGTCTCCCGCAGCTGACTCATGGTCTTGTTGTGATACTCCTCTAACTTCTCGCGCGAACCGATGGCGTTGATTTGATAATTCATCATGTAGTCCACGCGCTGTATCACTTCATTTTCGGAGACTTCTATACTGTCGAGTGCCGCCTGATGCAGAAAGAGTTTCTGCACCGCCAGTTCTTCGGGAATGACGCAATAGGGGTCTCCGTCGATTTTCCGTCCGTTATAGAGGGCATCCAATCGCATTTCCTCGACTTCCGATTTCAGGATGGCTTCGTCTCCCACCACCCATACCACTTCGTCAATCACATTGTCCTGCTTGTCTTGTCCCCACGCGGCGCTATTGGCAGTGAGGCAGAGCAAGAGAGCGACAAACAGACGTCCCGCGTTGTCAATCAACTTTTTCATTCTGTGCATCTATATAATATTTAATTCTTTTTCGTTTTACCGCCTGCTCGTAGAGGTCGGCTTTGACTTGCTGCATGAACTCCACCTTCCGGAGGTTGAGCATCATATCTTTTACCTCTCCCCGCGCATAGGGAAAAGGCTTAATCTCGCCAGGCAACAGGATATCGCTCACATTGAGGAAATAATAGAACGCTGTGTCCTTCCGTTCGATATGTCGGTTGTTGTCGACATACTGTTCGGCATTGGGTTCTTCAAGCGGCAACATGTTCAATACCTCGTTCAGAGGCAACCACTTGTCGTAGAAGTATTCATACCTCACGGCATTGCGGTAGCTGTACTTTTCCAATAGCTCGACGGCATCCCGAGTGAAGGTTTTATACCATCTTCTCACATCCCCTATTTGCGGAGCGTTGAGAGGTACTTTCATGAACAGTCCCTGTATGAGCGGCTGCTCCAGTCGGAAGAGCTTTTTGTTCTGTTCGTAATAATCGTTCAGTGCCTCTTCGGAGATTTCGCTGGGCAGTTGTTGTACGATAAGCGCCTGCTGATAGATGTGCGTGATGAGTGCTTTCCGATAGTCGGTCACCATCTGTTCAATATCCACGCCGTCGGGAATGTTGCTTTGTGCCTTTTCAAAAAGCAGTGTTTCCTCAAGCCAGTTGTGTATATACTCTTCCGCAAAGCGAATGCTGTCTTCCGACGATTGATTAGCAGGACGCACAGCATCTATCTCCTCCTTGTAAAGGAAATAGCCATCCACTTCGAGCAGTGGCGTGCGTTCTTTATCGTTCTGAGCATCCCGACATCCGCTACACACAAAGAGAAGCAGTAATCCCGCGAGGAATATTCGCATGTTTTATACACTATTCTTGTTATACGGGCACGAAGATAGGGGTAATATTGGTGCCTCTCCTTTCCCGTTAACGGTTTTTATAAGCTCTTGGCGAAAAACACTACTCGGGGCGGCTGTAATTGGGTGCTTCGCTGGTGATCGCCACATCGTGCGGATGACTTTCCAGTACACCGGCGCTGGTGATTCGGGTGAACTTGGCAGCGTGCAACTGTGCAATGTTGGCAGCACCGCAATATCCCATTCCTGCACGCAAACCACCGGCAAGCTGGAATACAACCTCAAAGAGCGTTCCTTTATAGGGTACTCTCGCCGAGATTCCTTCGGGAACAAGCTTCTTCACATCGTTGGTCGTACTTTGGAAGTATCGGTCTTTGGAACCGTTCTCCATGGCTTCGAGCGAACCCATACCGCGATAAGACTTGAATTTACGTCCGTTGAAGATGATGGTGTCTCCGGGTGCCTCTTCCGTACCGGCTACCAGCGAGCCAATCATGACGCAGTGTCCTCCGGCAGCAAGTGCCTTCACTACATCGCCCGAATAGCGCAATCCGCCATCGGCAATAAGGGGAACTCCTGTTCTTTCAAGGGCTTTGGCAACGTCGTAAACGGCAGAGAGTTGCGGCACTCCTACGCCTGCCACCACACGCGTGGTGCAGATAGAGCCGGGACCAATACCCAATTTAACTGCATCGGCGCCGCCCTCGACCAATGTACGGGCAGCTTCGCCGGTAGCAACATTTCCAACTACGATGTCTATTTGCGGGAAAGAACGTTTGGCTTCGCGTAATCTGTTGATAACCGAGCGTGAATGACCATGAGCAGTATCGATGACAATGGCATCGGCACCGGCATCAACCAATGCCTGCATACGCAGCAAGGTATCTTCGGTAACTCCCACTCCGGCAGCTACGCGCAGTCGTCCTTTGCCATCCTTACACGCCATGGGTTTATCTTTGGCTTTGGTGATGTCTTTATAGGTAATAAGTCCTTCGAGTTTATTCTCTTTATCGACAACCGGAAGTTTCTCAATCTTGTACTTCTGCAAGATGAGCGACACGGCATCCATATCGGTCGTTTGGTTGGTGGTGATGATATTCTCCTTGGTCATCACTTCGTCAATGCATCGGTCGAGATTCCTTTCGAATCTCAGATCGCGGTTGGTGACAATTCCGACAAGATGCCGTTCGTCATCAACCACGGGAATGCCTCCGATGCGGTATTCTGCCATGAGTGCCAATGCGTCGCCAACCGAGGAGCCTCGTTTGATAGTAACAGGATCGTAAATCATTCCGTTCTCAGCCCGTTTAACGATGGCAATTTGCCGCGCCTGTTCGTCGATAGTCATATTTTTATGAATCACTCCGATACCTCCTTCGCGTGCAATGGCAATAGCCATTTTGGACTCGGTAACCGTGTCCATGGCTGCTGTTACAAAAGGAATCTTGAGTTCAATGTTTCGTGAGAACCGGGTCGAGAGTTCGACTTCGCGGGGTAATACTTCAGAATACGCGGGGATTAACAATACATCATCGAAAGTCAATCCATCCATTACTATTTTATCTGCAATAAATGACATATAATAACTGTGTATTAAAATTATTGCGCGCAAATATACAGGTTTTATTCCACATAGAGAAAAGATTCTAATCTTAGTTCGCCATTTCGGAGATAAACTTGATACGTACCAGCCTCACTTCCTCCTCGGTAAACTCTTCGCCCAGTTCGTCGAGTGCATCGTCAATGTTGTCGGTGGTCGACTCCTTGAAATAATCATAGATATCGAGCATGTGATCTTCGTCCATGATATCATCGATAAAGTAGTCGATATTGAGCTTGGTACCCGAGTAAACGATGGCTTCGATTTCGTCGAGCAGTTCACCGAATTCAATGCCTTTGGAAGAGGCGATATCGTCGAGCGCCACTTTCCGGTCAACAGACTGTATGATGGAGACTTTGAGTTTGGACTTGTTGGCTACGGTGCGCACACGCAGATCTTCGGGACGTTCTATCTCGTTTTCCTCACAGTGTCGCTTGATGAGTTTGCAAAACTCCTCTCCGTACCGTTTGGCTTTTCCTGCGCCTACTCCGGGTATGTTTTGCAGTTCATCAAGTGTGACAGGATAGATCGTTGCCATTGCTTCGAGCGAAGGATCCTGAAAGATGACGTAAGGCGGCACCTCCAGCTTTTTGGAAAGTTTCTTTCTCAAGTCTTTGAGCATGGCATACAGTGCCGGATCTACAGCGCACGTACCACCTCCCCGTGCGGGTGCATCCTCTTCCTGTTCGTCGAATTCGTTATCTTCGGTGATTTTGAACGAGTGCGGTTTCTTGAGGAAGGCATGACCTCCGGGGGTGACCTTGAGCAATCCATAATTCTCCACCTCCTTATATAGGTATCCCGCAATAAGAGCCTGTCGGATGACAGCATTCCATATTTTGTCTTCTTCTCCCATTCCGGAGCCGAACACATCAAGGTCTTCATGCAGGTGAGCCTGTACTTCGGAGGTCTCGCGTCCCTGCAAGATATCAATAATATAATCTGTTTTAAAGTTCTCTTTAACCGCGAGAATAACTTCAATCGCGGTACATAGTAATTCTTGGGCTTCCACCTGCTTTTTAGGATTTAAACAATTATCACAATTTCCACAATTATCCTCCGTGTATTCTTCTCCGAAATAGTGCAGTAATGTTTTGCGTCGGCACACGGACGATTCGGCATAGGCAGCTGTTTCAAGCAACAGTTGTTTGCCTATCTCCTGTTCGGCTATAGGTTTTCCCTGCATAAACTTCTCAAGTTTCTGCAGGTCTTTGTTCGAATAAAAAGTCACACATTGTCCTTCCCCTCCGTCTCTGCCGGCTCTTCCGGTCTCCTGATAGTACCCTTCCAGACTCTTGGGTATATCATAATGGATAACAAATCTGACATCCGGCTTGTCTATACCCATACCGAAAGCGATGGTAGCCACGATGACATTGATTTTCTCCATCAGGAAGTCGTCTTGGTTTTGGGTTCTTATTTTGGAGTCAATGCCGGCGTGATAGGGTCGGGCGCTAATGTTGTTCGCCTGCAATATTTCAGCAAGTTCTTCTACCTTTTTGCGGCTCAGGCAATAGATAATTCCCGACTTGTCGGGGTTGTTCTTGATGAACTTGATGATATCCTTGTCTATGTTATTGGTTTTTGCCCGTACCTCGTAGTAGAGATTGGGACGATTGAATGACGACTTGAACACTTTGGCATCCACCATATTCAGGTTTTTTTGGATGTCGTGTTGCACCTTGGGCGTAGCGGTTGCCGTCAGTGCAATGAGGGGCGCCCGTCCTATTTCGTTAATGATTGGTCTGATTCGGCGGTATTCGGGTCGGAAGTCATGTCCCCATTCGGAGATACAGTGGGCTTCGTCAACGGCATAGAAAGATATTTTTACGGTTTTAAGGAACTCGACGTTTTCCTCTTTGGTGAGCGATTCGGGTGCAACATACAGGAGTTTGGTTTTACCGGAGAGGATATCGGCTTTTACTTGTTCGATGGCACCTTTGTTGAGAGAAGAGTTAATGAAGTGTGCGATACCTTCTTCTTCACTGAAGGTGCGCATGGCATCTACCTGATTCTTCATCAACGCAATGAGCGGGGAGATGACGATTCCTGTTCCCTCCATAATGAGTGCGGGTAACTGATAGCATAACGATTTTCCACCTCCCGTAGGCATCAGGACAAAGGTGTCGTTTCCTGCCAGCAAGTTTTCAATGATGGCTTCCTGATTCCCCTTAAATGTATCAAAACCGAAGTACTTTTTCAGTTGTGCTGTTAAATTATTCTTCTGTTCTTCTGCCATGATTCTTTCTTAGTTGTTTATAGCGATGTTTAAAAAGTTATTAAGGTAACAAACTCATAAGGCAAACAAAGTTATAAACAACTTATTAAATAACAATCATATCCTGCAAATAATTTTAGTCATTCGTTGGCATAAAAATCCCCTGCATGATTAGTAGATATTGATTTCAAGCGCTTTGCAGTCGTGCTGCATTCGTTTTTTCCATTTGATGTTTGGCATATTCCAAGGTGATATGGAGTTCCGAACGTTGTTCGGAAGGTACTTCGAACATGCTGTCTATCATGATGGTTTCGACAATAGCGCGCAATCCTCTTGCTCCCAGTTTATATTCGATGGCTTTGTCGACAATGTATTCATAGACCTCTTCATCAAAGCTGAGCTTTACACCATCCATTTCGAACAGTTTGACATACTGTTTGATGATAGAGTTCTTGGGTTCGGTCAGGATAGCCCTCAGTGCGTTGCGATCAAGCGGATTGAGGTAGGTAAGTACCGGCAATCGTCCGATGATTTCGGGTATCAGTCCGAAGCTCTTCAGATCTTGCGGTGCGATATATTGCATGAGGTTGTTGCGGTCGATGGTAGCCACGTTTCGTTGTGCTGTATATCCCACCACCCGCGTATTGAGCCGTTGTGCGATCTTCTTCTCGATGCCGTCGAATGCTCCTCCGCAGATAAAAAGGATGTTCTTGGTGTCTACGGGGATCATCTTCTGGTCGGGGTGTTTTCGTCCTCCCTGTGGCGGGACGAGCACGACCGAACCTTCGAGCAACTTGAGTAACCCCTGCTGAACGCCTTCTCCGCTTACATCTCGCGTAATGGAAGGGTTGTCGCCTTTGCGGGCAATCTTGTCTATCTCGTCAATGAAGACGATGCCCCGTTCGGCTTCGGGTACTTTGTAGTCTGCCACTTGCAGCAGGCGGGTGAGGATGCTTTCGATGTCTTCGCCCACATATCCTGCCTCGGTCAGCACGGTGGCATCAACAATGGTAAAGGGCACATTCAGCATCTTGGCAATGGTTCGCGCCAGTAGCGTCTTGCCTGTTCCGGTGCTTCCCACCATAATGATGTTCGACTTTTCAATCTCCACCTCGTCGCCTTTGTTTTTCTGCATCAACCGTTTATAGTGATTATAGACCGATACGGCGAGGAATCGTTTGGCGTCGTCCTGTCCGATGACATACTGGTCGAGAAATTCCTTGATGGCAGTCGGTCGAGGCATATCCTTCATATTGAGTACGGATGGCGCACCGTTTTGACGTTCGTTGCGCATATCGTCTATTATCTGGTATGCCTGTTCGGTGCAGGCGTCGCAGATATATCCGTCCATACCCGTAATGAGGCAGTTCACTTCACTTTCGGGTCGTCCGCAGAAACTGCAATGTCTTTGGTTGATTTTCTTTCCTGCCATGTCGGATTACTTCTTGATCATCACTTCGTCTACCATACCATACGCTTTGGCTTCTTCAGCAGTCATCCAGTAGTCGCGGTCGGAATCGGCAGCCACCTTCTCGTAGGGGGTGTGCGAATGGTCGGCAATGATGGTATATAGCTCTTGCTTCATTTTCTGTATTTCGCGGGCAGTGATTTCGATGTCGGAAGCCTGTCCCTGTACACCGCCCAGCGGTTGGTGTATCATGACGCGCGAGTGTTTGAGCGCGGCGCGTTTGCCTTCGGTTCCTGCCACCAGCAATACGGCTGCCATGCTGGCTGCCATGCCGGTGCAGATGGTTGCCACCTTGCTGGTGATGAACTGCATGGTGTCATAGATGCCCAGTCCGGCATAGACCGAGCCGCCGGGTGAGTTGATATAGATAGATATATCCTTGCCGGGGTCGGCAGAATCGAGATAGAGCAGTTGGGCTTGCAGGGTATTGGCGGTATAATCGTCAATAGGCATGCCCAAAAAGATGATGCGATCCATCATCAGTCTGGAGAACACATCCATCTGCGTGACGTTGAGTTGGCGCTCCTCCAGGATATAGGGACTGATGGGGTATCCTCCCCCGCTCTGTGCGCGTATGACGTCGTCGAGCACCCGGCCGTTCATGCCCAGGTGCATCGTTGCATATTTCCTAAAATCGTCCATATTATTCAAATAACTTATTAAATTCGGCTACGGTCACGGTGTGCATATTTAGTGTAACCTGTTTCTTGACTGCCTGACCGATTTTCTCGTTGATGGCGCGGTCTACCAGGCTGTCTACCGTTTCTTCTTTCCGGAGCATTTCGTGTGCATATTTCTCCAGCAATTCATCGGGCACCGTCAGCATGCCGTACTGTGCAAACTGATTGCGGGTTACCTCCTTTGCCATCTTTAACACATCCTCATCTGCCACCTTGATGTCGTTGGCAGCGAGCAGTTTCTCTCTGATGAGGTACCACGTGATGCTGTCGAGATTCTTCCGGAACTCTTCGTCGCTCACGGGGTTCTCCTTTTTGGAGGTCGTGTCCATGTAGCGTCTCAGGATGTCTTCGGCGTATTCGGGCTTACCCACCTTTTCCATGAGGTAGCTGTGGAGGTCTATCATGAACTTCACGTCGCTCTCCTCTTCATGTTGCTTGCGCAGCATCTCCTTGATGTGTGCACGGAAGTCGGCTTCGTTGGTCACGACATCTTTGCCCAGCGCCTGGTCGAACAGCTCCTGATTCAGCTCACCGGGTATATGGCGGGTCAGTTCGGTAATCCGGAAGTTGAAGTCCGATTTCATTTCCGCAGCCAACTCCTTCTCTATTTTGAGGAGCGAAGCCAATTCGGCGGCATTGCCGTCCCATGCGGCGTAGGGGTTGATGACGACGATATCGTCCTTGTGTTTGCCTTCGAAGCGTGTTTTCTGCTCGTCGTTTTTCATATACATGGGCAGCATCACCGCCTCTTCCAGGCAGATACCGTTCTCTTTTTCGGCACCGTTCCCGTCAAGTTCGGTCAACTTACCCTTGAGCATGTCGCCTGCCTGATAGTCGTCCACCTGTTGGTACTTGCCGTTGCGGGAT
>JAISGR010000128.1 GCA_031262995.1 Prevotellaceae bacterium
GGCACAGGCATCGGACTGGCACTTGCCAAATCGCTTGCCACGCTCCACGAAGGCACCTTGACGGTGGAAAGCGCTCCGGGCAAAGGTGCCACATTCATCTTTTGTCTCGGCATGGACAACCTCTATCCGCAAGCTGCCCGCAAAGAAAACCAATCCCCTATTCCCTCCGTTCCGCTCCCGCCTGCCGACGACGAAGAAGAAGAGGGTGTCGGCGCCGACCGGCTCCCCCTGCTGCTGATAGTGGAAGACAATGCCGACATCCGCGACTACATTGCCGAATCGTTTCATAACAACTATCGCATCCTCACCACCACCAACGGCAAAGAGGGATGGGCTTTGGCGCAGGAGCAGATACCGGACATCATCGTCAGCGACATCATGATGCCTGAAATGGATGGCATCGAGCTTTGCCGACACATCAAAGAGGATGTGCGCACCAGCCACATCCCCGTCGTCTTGCTCACCGCCAAAGATTCGCTCCAAGACAAGGAAGAGGGCTACGAGAGTGGCGCCGACTCTTATCTCACCAAACCTTTTACCAGTAAGCTACTGCGTAGTCGCGTGCGCAACTTGCTGGAGGCACGCCGCCGATTGGCAGAACAAATCACAGCCCGCATCAAAGCCCCCGACACCGCGCCCTCGCAACCCGCCATTCACCTCAATCGCCTCGACGAAGAGTTCCTCGTTCGCTTCCAACGCATCGTCGAAGAGAATATCGATAATGAAGCCCTTGACATACCGCTACTCGCCGACCAACTCAACATCAGTCAAAGCTCCCTCTATCGCAAGATAAAAGGATTGACCGGCATCTCAAGCAAAGAATATATCCGCAAGATACGCCTCAAAAACAGCCTACGCCTCCTCACCGAAGAGGGATTCAACGTCACCGAAGCCGCCTACGCCAGCGGTTTCAACGATTTGAACTATTTTCGCGAATGTTTTAAGAGTGAGTATGGCATGACACCGAAACGGTATGTTAGTAAAAAATAGATTCGTATTAGTTTTATTGTTTATCTTGATTGTAAAACATCAAAAGCGTCACTTTTTCCCGGTGACGCTTTTTGTATGAATGTAACCTTGTAGGGCTTAATGGCATCCAGCATTACGATACAAGTTTAGGGGTGGAGGAAAACTTACCTACTTCCGTTACTGCACGTCCGTCGCTGACAATATCTTTAATTGGGACAGGCGTGTATTCACTCAATGATTTCCATCCCAATCTTTCGCCTTTGCTTCGCTTGGCATTATTTGCGGCAAGGCTTTCTGCTGTTTTTTCTTTCAAAGGAGTTCCCATAATGAATCTATATTCGTTACGTTTTGCGCGCAAAGATAACTACATTCTTCGTTTTTCGGTTTATACGGGTTGTTTTTTATACCTTTTTCTCATGCCGGTTCTGCACATTCTATCTCCCCGCACATCACCTGTTTGTCCGGCAGATGGGCACCTGCTTGTCCGGCAGATGGTCACCTGCTTGTCCGGCAGATGGTCACCTGCTTGATCGGCAGATGGGCATCTGCTTGATCGGCAGATGGCAGGTATCCGAAAGAATTATTGTTTGTTTGCCCGTTTGCGCTCGTTCTCATCGAGAATAATCTTGCGCATACGCATGGCTTTGGGCGTGACTTCTACATATTCGTCCTCTTTGATGTACTCCAGCGCCTCTTCGAGCGAGAACTGCACGGGGGGGATGAGGCGCACTTTCTCGTCCGAGCCGGAGGCGCGCATGTTGGTGAGCTTCTTCGACTTGGTGACGTTGATGACGAGGTCGTTGTCGTGCGAGTGCTCTCCCACCACCTGTCCGGCATATACCTCGTCTTGTGGGAAGATGAAAAATCGTCCGCGGTCTTGGAGCTTGTCGATGGCGTAGGCAAAGGCGGTGCCTGTCTCCATGGCAATCATGGAGCCGTTGGTGCGGCGCTCTATCTCGGCTTTGTAGGGTTGATACGCTTTGTAGCGATGTGCCATGATGGCTTCGCCTGCCGAGGCGGTGAGCACGTTGGTGCGCAGCCCGATGATGCCGCGCGAGGGCATGTCGAACTCCAGGTTGACGCGGTCGCCGGTGGTCTCCATCTTGGTCATCTCGCCCTTGCGGCGGGTCACCATGTCGATCATCTTGCTGGCAAACTCCTCGGGGACGTTGATGGTCAGCTCCTCTATCGGCTCGCTGTGCACGCCGTCAATCTCTTTGAAGATCACCTGCGGCTGACCCACTTGCAGCTCATACCCCTCGCGGCGCATGGTCTCGATGAGCACCGACAGGTGCAATACGCCCCGTCCGGCAACGACCCACTTGCCGTCTTCGGCGCTCTTTTGCACGCGCAGGGCGAGGTTCTTGTCTAACTCTTTCATCAGTCGGTCGTGGATGTGGCGCGAGGTGACATACTTGCCGTCGCGTCCGAAGAAGGGCGAATCGTTGATGGTGAAGAGCATGCTCATCGTGGGTTCGTCGATGGCAATGGGGGGCAATGCTTCCGGGTGGTCGCTGTCGCACACCGTGTCGCCGATTTCAAACCCTTCGATGCCCACCAGCGCGCAGATGTCGCCCGAGGAGACTTCGGTGGTCTTCACGCGCCCCAAGCCCTCGAAGGTGTGCAGCTCTTTGATTTTGGTCTTCACCACTGCGCCGCTGTGCTTGACAAGCGACACGTTCATGCCTTCGCGCAGGGTGCCGCGGTGTACGCGCCCCACGGCGATGCGTCCGGTGTAGGAGGAGAAGTCGAGCGAGGTGATGAGCATCTGCGGCGTGCCCTCCAACTGCTTGGGGGCGGGAATATTCTCTATGATGCAATCCAGCAGGGAGGTAATCGAATCGGTGGGCCGGCGCCAGTCGGTGCTCATCCAGTTGTTCTTTGCCGAACCGTAGATGACGGGGAAGTCGAGCTGCTCTTCGGTGGCGTTGAGGCTGAACATCAGGTCGAACACCATCTCATACACCTCCTCCGGACGACAGTTGGGCTTGTCGACCTTGTTGACCACTACAATGGGCTTCAGCCCGATCTGCAAAGCCTTCTGCAACACGAAACGGGTCTGCGGCATCGGTCCCTCGAACGCATCCACCAGCAGCAGACAACCGTCTGCCATGTTGAGCACCCGCTCCACCTCGCCGCCGAAGTCGCTGTGACCCGGCGTGTCGATGATATTTATTTTCGTTCCCTTATAGTTGATGGAGACATTCTTCGAGAGAATCGTGATGCCCCGCTCGCGTTCCAAATCGTTGTTGTCCAAGATCAGCTCACCGGTCTTTTGATTATTTCTGAACAGATTCCCCGCCATGAGCATCTTGTCGACGAGGGTCGTTTTCCCATGGTCTACATGGGCAATAATAGCAATGTTCCTAATATTCTGCATATAATACTTATATAATCTGATGTAAATTGGGCGCAAAGGTAGCTATTTTAGCTTAGATACGGGTGGCAGATGAAAAATTATTCGGAAAGATGTATGGTGGTATCAAATATATAATTACCTTTGCGCCCCGAATTAATCAAATATAAAGTATTAACGATTATGTATTTAGACGCTGCTAAAAAGCAAGAAATCTTCGGCAAGTACGGAAAGTCTAACACTGATACTGGCTCACCTGAAGCACAGATAGCATTGTTTTCTTTCCGTATTG
>JAISGR010000135.1 GCA_031262995.1 Prevotellaceae bacterium
AACGGTTACGAGGTCACCGTGCTGGAGCAGGGCACGCAACCGGGCGGTTGTCTGCAATGCTTCTCCCGACGGGGTGTCACCTTCGAGACCGGCATGCACTTCATCGGCAGCGCCGACCGCGGACAGACGCTCTACAGGCTGTTGCACTACCTCGAAGTAGATCGTGCCATCAAGCTGAGCCGGCTCGATGTCGACGGTTACGACGTCATCTCCCTACAGGGCGACCGTTTCCGCTTTGCCAACGGCAAGGAGCCGTTTGTCGAGCAGATGGCAGCCTACTTCCCCGGCGAGCGCGACAACCTGTTGCGTTACTTCAATCTGGTGGAGCAGATAGCGCAGGCATCGTCGCTCCATTCGCTGCGGCAGGCAGAGTCGGACATGGCAGTCGACACGCGCTACCAGACCACCAGCATCAACGCCGTACTGGACGAGACGATACACGACCCGCTGCTCCGCCAAGTGCTGGTGGGTAACCTTCCCCTCTATGCCGCACAGCGCGACCGCACCCCCTTCTCGACCCATGCTTTTATCATGGACTTCTACAACCGGAGCGCCTTCCGCGTGGTGGGCGGCAGCGACCGCATCGGCGCCTCCCTCACGGCATCCATACAGCGCATGGGCGGCAGCGTGCTGACCCGACACAAGGTGGTGCGGATCGGCTGCGACGACACCCATGCCACCGGTGTGGAGACGGAGAACGGACAATTCTTCCCTGCCGATGTGGTCATCTCGGACACGCATCCCATGCGAACGCTGGAGTTTCTGCAAGAGACCAAGCTCATCCGTCCCGCCTTTCGCCAACGCATCGGCAGCATACCCAACACCACCGCGGGCTTCACGCTCTACCTCCACTTCAAGGAGGGACGGGTGCCCTACATGAATGCCAACTTCTACTCCTATCGCGACCAAACTCCCTGGAACTGCGAAACATACACCGACCCGAGCTGGCCTAAAGGTTATCTGTACATGCACTTCTGCCACGAGCCGCACCCGCAGTATGCACAGAGCGGCGTGGTGCTCTCCTACATGACGATGGACGAGATGGCGCCCTGGCTGCATACCACCGTGGGGCATCGGGGCGAGGAATATGAAGCCTTCAAACGGCGCAAGGCGGAGCAACTGCTGGAGCAGGTGGAGCGGGAGTTTCCCGGCGTGCGCGACGGCATTGCACATTACTATACCTCCACGCCGCTCACCTACCGCGACTATACCGGCACGCAAGACGGATCGATGTATGGCGTGGTGAAAGACATCACACTGGGCGCCGCCTGCCGCGTGCCCCACCGTACCCGAATACCCAACGTGTTGCAGACGGGGCAGAACATCAACTCGCACGGCATACTGGGTGTGCTGGTGGGAACCATCGTCACCTGCTCGGCACTGCTGGGTGCGGAAACCATTTATAAACAAATTGTAGCAGCAGAATGAAGGAAAAGATACTGATCATCGGAGGCGGTCCCGGCGGACTATTCACCGGCGCACTGCTGGCGCACGAAGGCTGTGAGGTCACCGTGCTGGAGAAGAACCCCGTCATCGGCGGCGGCTTGCAGACATTTACCCGCCGGGGCGAAGTGTTCGAGACCGGCATGCACATCCTCGGCGGGCTGCGTCCGGGAGGCTCCGTCTACAAGATATGCGACTATCTGGGCATCATGGAGAGCCTCTCGCTGCGCAACACCGACGACGACTGCTTTGACAGCATCACCTACCTGTCCGACCGCACAACCTACCGCATGCCTACCGGACGGGAAGCCTTCACGGCATACCTCACCGCCACCTTCCCGCACGAACGGGCAGGCATTGCCACCTACATGGATGCCCTTTACAGCCTGGCAGACGAGGTGGACTTCTTCTACCTGCGCCGCGGCAAGGATTATCTCTTTGCCCATTCCGACCGTTTCCTCTGGTCGGCAGACCGGCTGATAGCCCATTACGTGACCGACCACCGGTTGCGCGACCTGCTTGCCTACATGAATCCGATGTACGGCGGCGTATATGGGCAGACGCCGGCATACATCCATGCGCTGATAAACGTGCTCTACATCGAAGGCGCCTGTCGCTTCAACGGCGGCAGTCAGCAGCTGGCGGACGCACTGGCATCCGTCATCACACGGGCAGGAGGAGCCGTGCTCGGCGGCAAGCCAGTGACGCGGGTGGAGGTGGAGAACCGCGCCGTGAGTCGCGTGCTCACTGCCGATGGAACCGCCTACCGTGCCGACCGCTACATCTCGGCGGTGCATCCCTGCATCCTGCTGAACCTCACCGACGGCGATGCGTTCACCAAAGCCTACCGCAACCGGCTGAACGCGCTGCCCAATGCCTACTCCGCCTTTACGGTATACATCCGCTTCAAGCCCGACACCTTCCCCTACATCAATCATACCTGCTACTACCAGCAGGAGTACGGGCAGGTGTGGGGACATGCCGAATATGATGCAGCCGACTGGCCGCGCGGGTTCATGTACATGACTTCGCCCCGCCGCGATCAGGGCAACTATGCACATACCATGATTATCAACTGCATCATGCCGTTCGACTGTGTGCGACAGTGGGAGCATACCACCGTGGGACATCGGGGAGGGGAGTACCGCGCATGGAAAGAGGCGCACATCCGGAAGATACTCGACCGCATGGAGCGGCTCCATCCGGGCTTCGGCAGGTGCATTGCCGAGCGCTTTGCCTCCACTCCGCTCACCATACGCGATTACTACGGCACCAAGGAGGGATCGCTCTACGGGTTCAGCCGCGACTGCCGCGACATTGTGCGGTCGCAACTGTCGGTCGCCACCAAAGTAAGCAACCTGCTGCTCACCGGACAGAACATCAACCTGCACGGCATCTGCGGCGTACCGCTCACCGCCATCAACACCGCCGAAGCCCTGCTGGGAGAGAACGCGTTGATTGACAAGATGAATAAACAATAACAATATCATAGAGACAATGAAACTTAAACTTATCTATCCCAAATGGCAGAAGCTGCGTGGTCAGACCACCTTCAACCTGCCGCCGCACGGTCCGGTAGCCTTTGCCGCTACCCTGCCTGCCGATGTAGAGATCTCGTTCACCGACGAGAACGTAGAAGAACTGGATATGGACGAGGCGTGCGACCTCGTTGCCCTCTCCATGATGCTCAGCACGCAGGTGAAGCGGGGCTGGGAGATTGCCGATGCCTACCGCCGACGGGGCAAGACGGTGATTGCCGGCGGCATATCGACCATGCTCCACGCCGAAGAGACACTCCAGCATGTCGATGCCGTCTTTCTGGGAGAGACCGAAGGACGCATGGAGCAGCTGTTGCAAGAGTGGCAGGACGGCTCGCTGCAACGGGTGTACAACTTCATGGGACGACAACCTGCCATCGACCTCGTCGGTCCCTGTCGCCGCGACCTCTACAAGCGCGAACTCTACAACCACAAGGGCGTGCAGATGGTCGACCTCTTCCACGCCAGCCGCGGCTGCCGCTTCAGCTGCTACCCCTGCGCCGTCTCCTACCTCGGAGGGCGCGTGTTCCGCCCCCGTCCCATCGACAAGGTGGTGGAAGACATGGCAGCCATCGACAACAACCGCCTCTTCATCGTCGACAACTCGCTGGCACAGGACAAGGAGTGGGAGCGCGAACTCTTCACTGCCATCGCGCCACTGAAGAAGAAATGGATCAGCCACACCATCGAAGACGACCCCGAGATTCTCGACCTCGCTGCCAAAGCCGGAGCATGGTACGTCTATCAGGCGGTGTACGACACCTCCGACTACATCAAGGAGCGCGTGAAGCGTTACCACGACCACGGCATAGGCGTGGAGGGAACCATCCTGCTCGGTCTGGACAACCAGACGGAAGACGACATCAAGCGCCTGATAGACTTTCTGGGCGAGATCGACCTCGACCTGGCGGAGTTCACCGTCATGACCCCGTTCCCGCACACCAAAGCCTACGACGACCTGCTGCGACAGGGACGTATCTTCGACTTCGACTGGAACCACTACAACGCCGGACAGGTGGTGTTCCAACCCAAACAGCTGTCGCCCGAACGGCTACAGGAACTCTATGACTACGCCTGGAAGAGCTTCTATGCCGGCGAGAGTCAGGAGCAGAAGATGTTCCGCCTCTTCTGCAACGTCACCCTCCGCGAGATGGAGGAGGGCACCTATCGCCCGCGCGACCGCCGGCTTGCCAACCGAAGCTTCGGCAAAACCATTAAACCACACCGCGTATGAAAGTACCCGCAGACTATTACGACGAGATTTACGACTTCCGCGGCGACTGGGACGTACCCTCGCGTTGCGGACTGAAGATCGGCACGCACAACGGACAGACCTACGTCATTGTGACCGAACTCTATCAGGACAACCCCGGCACCTCCGTGACCTACGCCGGACGCAAACTGGCGGAGCAGATTTGTGCCGACAAGGACTTGACCCTCTCGGACATCCTCTATCTGGAGTGCAACCCCGACACACATTCCAAACTGTCGTTCTACGACGAGGAGTACTTCGCCGTCGACTTTGGCGCTGCCGACCCTGCCTTGCGCTACCGGCAACTCTCGCCTGCCGAACTTAAAACCCTCGTAGGATGAGACAACCCCGCCTGCTGCTGTTGCTGCTTCATCTTGTCTGCATCCCGCTACTCACCCTCTCCGCGCAGCAGCTGACACTCACGCCCTATCTGCCCGACCGGCAACAGGCGGCGGCATCGGATTCCATCGGAACAGCCGGTGCAGGCATCGCCGTCATCATCTGCCCGGGCGGCAGTTACTACTGGCTCAACATGAAAGAGGAGGGCGCCGACGTGGCACGCCTGTTGCAGCGCCGCGGCATCGCCGCCTTCGTGCTGAAATACCGCACCGCCGGAGTGCCGGCATTCCTCACGCGCTACCGCCTCTTGTGGAAGGGCAACCAGCATCCGGCAATGATTCAGGACTTGCAGCGCGCCATCGAATGGGTACGCACCCATGCCGCAGACTACCACATCCGCACCGACCGAATCGGCGTGATGGGCTTCTCGGCAGGCGGACACCTCGCGCTCATGTCGGGCGAGCTGTTCGATACCGACTTTACCCAGCCGGCAGGCAACATGCCGCCGCATACGGCGTCGTTGCGTCCCGACTTCGTGGCAGCGATATATCCGGTAGTCACCCTTGCCGACGGTCGCTATGTCCACCGCCGCTCCCGCCGCGGGCTGCTGGGCGAACGGCGCAAGAACGACCCCGCGATGCGCGACTCGCTCTCCATGGAGCGGCACGTCCGCCCCGACATGCCGCCCGTGTTCCTGATGAACTGCGCCGACGACCCGGTGGTGAAGCCCCGCAACGCCGAGCTGCTCGACTCCGTCCTCACCGCCCGCTCCGTGCCGCACACCTATCTCCGATATGCCACGGGCGGACACGGCTTCGGTGCGCGTCCCCGCCCGTCGGCAGCTGCTGCGGGCTGGATGGACGACTTCTTCCGCTGGCTGTCCGACACCTTCAACCTACAATAACCCCCATTCAGATGAAACAAGAAACAGATATTGAATTTCAGTCGCCTGCCCGAATCAATGAGTTGCAGGAACAGCTGCTTCGCAAGGCATTGAACTACCTGCAACGACACTCGCCCTACTACCGGCGGATGTTTGCCGAGCAGGGCATCGACCCCCGGCGCATTGTGCACATCGACGACCTCGTGCAGCTCCCCTTCACCGAGAAGAGCGACCTGCAACGCTGCAACGACGACTTCTGCTGCTGCCCGCGCGAACGCATCATCGACTACATCACCACCTCGGGCACACTGGGCGACCCCGTCACCTTCGGCTGCACCGAGAAAGACCTGCGCCGGCTGGCATACAACGAGAAGAAATCGTTTGCCTGCGCCGGGCTGCGTCCGGGCAACGTGCTGCAACTGATGACCACCATGGACAAACGGTTCATGGCAGGGCTGGCATACTTTCTGGGTGTGCGCGAGCTGGGTGCAGGCATCGTCAGGGTGGGCAACGGCATCCCCGAGCTACAGTGGGACACCATCCGGCGCATCCGCCCCGACACGCTGATGTGCGTGCCCTCGTTCATCCTCCGCCTCATCCAGTACGCCGAAGAGCACGACATCGACTACCGCAACAGCAGCGTGCGCCGCATCATCGGCATCGGCGAAGGGCTGCGCGACCAGGACTTCCGGCTGAACCTGCTGGGACAACGCATCAGGGAGAAGTGGGATGTCGACCTCTATGCCACCTACTCGTCGACCGAGATGGGCGCTACCTTCTCGGAGTGCCCCTACCAGTGCGGCGGACATGTGCACCCCGAGCTGATCATTGTCGAGATTATCGGCGACGACAACCTGCCCGTGCCCGACGGCGAGGTGGGCGAGATCGTTGTCACCACCCTCGGCGTGGAGGGCATGCCCCTACTGCGCTTCCGCACCGGCGACATGGCTGCCAAGCGCACCGAACAGTGCCGCTGCGGGCGCAACTCCTACCGCCTCACCCCGCTCGTGGGGCGCAAGAACAACCTCATCAAGCTGAAAGGCACCACCCTCTATCCGCCTGCCATCAACGACGTGCTCGACAACACCGACTACGTGGAGAACTACGTCATCATCGTGCAGGAGAACGACAACGGCACCGACGAGGTGATTGTCCGCATCGGACTGAAGAGCCTGCCCCCGTTCGACGTGGTCAAGGACATGAAAGACCGCTTCCGCTCCCGCATCCGCGTGGCGCCCGTTGTCGAGGTAGACAGCGTGGAAGCCGTCCGCAACGTCAACGCACCTGCCAACAGCCGCAAACCCGTGAAATTCATCGATAAACGCACCAAGTCATGACTACCACAGATTCTACTTTCGACGACCTCCGTCCCTATGGCGACGCAGAGATTCCCGCTGCCATGCAGCGCATCGCCGCCAGCGAGATGTTCCCCATGCTGGCATCCTACGTTTACCCCGGCGAAGAGATGGAGAAGGTGCGCGCCCTGATTCGCTCGTTCCGCACCATCCGCGACTTCCAGTTGGAGGTGATGCGCTGTGTCAACGAGCAGGTCATCGCCCGCAGCATCACCGACTTCTCGTACAGCGGCATGGAGCAGCTCGACCCCGACCGGCGCTACCTCTTTGTCTCCAACCACCGCGACATCATGCTCGACTCCTGTCTGTGGCAATACGTGCTCTACCGCAACGGACACGAGACCTCCGAGATTACCTTCGGCTCCAACCTGATGAGCAATCCGCTGGTCATCGACATCGGAAAGTCCAACAAGATGTTCCGTGTAGAGCGGGGCGGCAACCTGCGCGACCTGCACCGCATCAGCCTGCACCTCTCCGAATACATCCGCCATGCGCTCACCGACAAGCGCCAGTCGGTATGGATTGCCCAGCGCAACGGACGCACCAAAGACGGCAACGATGCCACCGACCAGGGCATCATCAAGATGTTTGCCATGAGCCAACCGCAAGACAAGATAGCCGCGCTCGCCGAACTGAACATCACCCCCCTTGCCATCTCGTACGAGTGGGAACCGTGCGACATCCTCAAGGTGCTCGAGCTGTACGAATCGCAGCACGTGAAGTACATCAAGAAGCCGGGCGAAGACCTCAACAGCATCCTCACCGGCATCGTGCAACCCAAGGGAAAGGTGCACATCGCCTGCTGTCCGCCCCTCACCGGCGACGACCTGCGCGCCTTCGACGGCTGCACCTACAACGAGTACTGCAAGCAGGTAGCTCACCTGATCGACGAACGCATCTACAGCCACTACCGCCTCACGCCCAACAACTACATCGCCCACGACATCCGTTACGGACAGCAGCACTTCAGCAGCCATTACACGCCCCAAGAGCGGGAGACATTCCTGCAACACCTCTCCCAGCTACAGCAGTATGACACCTGCGAATATGATGCACTGGCGGACATCCTGCTGGGCATCTATGCCAATCCGCTGAGCCGTTTTCGGGGGAGCGCTTCCCCTAACCTGACGTGAGTTCGACCTAAGCCGCGGGCTAAAGAAGATCGACGCCATTACTGTCTCGCTATCTTGATATGACCATATCACGATGCTTGATATGACTATATCACGGTGTTTGATATGACTATATCACGGTGTTTGATATGACTATATCACGGTGTTTGATATGACTATATCACGGTGTTTGATATGACTATATCACGGTGCTTGATATGACTATATCAAAGTCGTTTGCTAAGGTGGCGGCGCACCATGCTTAGTCCCGCACAAAGTTTTGCCTTGCTCTTCCTTATATCGAACTCACGTTAACCTGGGGGAACACCTAAGGGAATACTTCTCCCGAAACACCACAAAGAATCCCCCCGAATCAGTGCTTGTCCGGCACCGGTTCGGGGGGGATTCTTTGTGCTACTTATCTTACGACAGGAACGAGATGAGTACCCCTGCTGCCACGGCAGAACCTATCACACCGGATATGTTGCTCGACATGCAGTATTGGAGCACGTGGTTTTTGGGATCATACTTCAGTGCTATCTCGTTGGCTACGCGGCTTGCCATAGGTACGGCGCTCAGTCCGGTGGCACCGATGAGCGGATTGATTTTCTGTTTGGAGAAGAGATTGAACAGCTTCACCAACAGGATGCCGCCTGTTATGGAGAGGGCGAAAGCAAGGAAGCCGCCTATCACAATACCGATGGTCGTCCAGTTGAGAAACGCATCGACAGTCATGGTGGCGCCCACCGACAGTCCGAGGAAGATGGTGGCAGCATTCATGATGCTGTTGGATGCGGCATCGAACAGGCGCGAGGTGTTGGTGCCTATCTCCTTCACCAAGTTGCCGAACATCAACATGCCTATCAGCGGCACGGCAGTGGGCACGAAGAGCGCCACCACGGTGGTAACGGCAATGGGAAAGATGATCTTCAGCACGCGGAGATTCTTAATCTCCACCTTTGAGGGGGACTTCTTCTCCTGCTCTTTCATATTGATGGACAACTCCTTTTTGCTGCACAGCAGCTTCACCACCAGCGGGATGATGACAGGAACCAATGCCATGTAGGAGTAAGCCGCAATGGCGATGGGACCCAGCAGATGGGGCGCCAACTTGATGGTGGTAAAGATGGCTGTGGGACCGTCGGCTCCACCGATGATGCCGAGCGAAGCAGCCTCCTTGAGCGTGAAATTCATCGATACAGCCACCAGCAGCACGGTGAAGATGCCCAACTGTGCCGCCGCTCCGAAGATGGACAGCCGGAGGTTGCGCAGCATCGGGCCGAAGTCGGTCAGCGCACCCACACCCATGAAGATGATGGGCGGCAGAAAGCCGGTCTTGATGAGCAGGTAGTAGATGAAGTTCATCAGTCCCAGCTCGTGTGCGATGTCGTGCAGCGGCATCTCCCAGATGTTCTTCATTACACCGTTCACCAGCACGTTGCCTGCCTCGTCGGCTTGAATCACTCCCATGCTGCCTCCGGGAAAGTTGGCAAGCAACACACCGAAAGCGATGGGCACCAACAGCAACGGTTCGTATTGTTTCTTGATACCCAGATAGAGAAGGATGAACGCGATGGCGTACATGATAAGGAATTGCGGCTCAGCGAAGATGTTGCTGAATGCCGTCATGTCAAACAGTTTATCAAAGATCTTCTCCATCATGCAATCTTCATTAAGATGTCATCTTCCGACACTGAATCACCGGGTGTTACGCAGATGGCGGTGACGGTGCCGTCGAACTCGGAATGGATGGCGTTGTAGGTCTTCATGGCTTCCACATATCCCAGTATGTCGCCTTTCTTCACGGTGTCGCCGGGCTTGAGCGGTATCTCCTGCGTGTCTTTCACCAAGAAGAATTTCCCTTCGAGGGGCGACAATACGTCGCGTCCCTCGCCGGCGGCAGCCTGTCCGCTTCCTGCGGCAGCGGTCGGCAGTTCCACATCGCCATAAGCCACGGTCACGCGGTAAGCTTGTCCGTCAACCTGTACGGTGAGTGTTTTGGGTTTGGCGTCATCGAGGGGCGATTTCTCTTTCTCGGCGCGACGTTTGGCTACGTCTTCGAGGAAGTCTTTCTTGGCTTTTCCGCTTTTATACGCCTCGTATTGTGCAGGGTGCATGGCATACTCGAAGAGTTCTTCGTCGTCTTGCCCCGTTTCCCATTTGTTCTCTTTCATCAGCTTGCGGTACTTGTCGAGGGCATCGGGGTAGTTGTCTTGCGGGTCTCCTTCGAAGAACTTGCGATCCTCCCGTTTCGCCTTCTCGATAATCTCGGGTGCGAGCGTACCGGGCAGTCGTCCCGCTTTGCCGAGTATCATGTCCCAGATGTCGTCGGCAATCATTCCCCAGCGTTCCTTGCCCTTTTCTATGGCCATCACGTTCATCATGGCAAGGTTTTTCACGTATTGGCTGAAGGGTGTTACCAACGGAGGATAGCCTACCCGCGGCCATACATACGACACTTCGTTGAAGAGCTTGATGAGCAGCTGGTCTTGCGTCATGAAGGGCAGGTTGTGCTTCGCCTTGTATTTGTTGATGGATTCGAGGTTGGTCTCCAAGTCGGTCATGAGGCTGCCCATCATGCCGCCGGGCAGTCCCGGTGCGATGAGCAGGGAGTTCATCAATCGGTTCTGCGGGCTGATGTAGAGTCCGAGGAAGTCGTCCATAAATTCCTGAATCATTCCGCGTACCTTCATGTATGCCTCCATATTGATTTCGGGCACTTGGTAGCCCGCGTCTTTCAGCATGGCTTGCACGCTGAGCAGGTCGGCGTGTCCCGTTCCCCACGAAAGGGGTTCCATGCCCACGTCGATATAGTCGCATCCTGCCTCGCACACTTCGAGGATACTTGCCATGTTAAATCCCGGTCCGGCATGGCTGTGATATTGCACGGGAATCTCCGGATGGGCTTGCTTGATGTTGGCCACCAGTTTACCCAGCGATACCGGTCGACCGATGCCCGCCATGTCTTTGATGCAAATTTCGTCGGCGCCGAGCGCGATAAGCTCAAGCGCCATATTGGTGTAATATTCCACGGTGTGGATGGGCGAGTGGGTGATGCAGAGCGAGCATTGCGAAATCATGCCTGCTTCCTTGGCGTAGGTGATGGAAGGGGCGATGTTGCGTATGTCGTTCAGTCCGCAGAAGGTGCGGGCGATGTCGGTTCCATGCGCATTCTTCACTTTGTAGAAGAGTTTGCGTACGTCGGCAGGCACGGGACACATGCGCAATCCGTTCAGTGCGCGGTCGAGCATGTGGGTTTGTATGCCTGCCTCGCGGAACGGTTTTGTCCATTCGCGCACGGCGCGGTTGGGGTTCTCTCCGAAGAGCAAATTTACTTGTTCAAATCCCCCTCCGTTGGTTTCCACTCGGGCGAAGCAGCCCATCTCGATGATGGCAGGAGCCACCTTCACTAATTGATCTACCCGCGGCACGTATTTCCCTGCGGATTGCCACATGTCACGGAACAGTAAGCTGAATTTTATCTCTCGTTTCATTATACCTTATTATATTGATTATATATAGATGTACTTGTTCATGTCGGGGGTTATACCTTTTCTACCTTGGTTACCCGTCCTTTGTTGTGCGTCACCACGTTCACGGCTGCCGCGATGGCTGCCATGATATTTCCGGGTATGGGAGCCGGACTTCGCAATGCCCCTTGTTTGGCGGGCATCACTTCTTCGGGGGCGTACTTGTTGACGAGGAAGATAAGTAATTTGCCTAAATAGATGACTATCACGAGGATAAGAAATACGGTAGCCATGCCGACTACCATGAGCAAAAGGGCGGTTTTGATGTTCTCCATTATAACAAAATGTTAGTGATTTAATCGTTTTGCAATAAAATGGCACGAAAATAGGGTATTTATGTGACAAACACATGATTCTTACCCATAATAAAACTTAAAAGATTCAGGAGCGCCAAACTAAAAATGACAGTGCTCTTTAGCAACGAGAATTATTCTGACAATATCTGAGGGATAACAGGGCGACCGGCAGGGTAGGCACGGCAAGGTCGTATACTTTACCCTGTCCGGTCGTATACCTGACCCTGTCTGGTCGTATACTTTACCCTGTCTGGTCGTATACTTTACCTCACCCCCTCCTGAAGGTGTTGTAGGGCATCTTTAGGAACAACGATGGCTTGCTGCAGGAAGATTCAGAAAAAGATTTACAGGCTGCGTCATCCGCCATCGGTCACGGCGGGCTGCCGCCAAACAAACCAAACGGCGCAGCCTGCACGGATTGTGCCGTTTGTGCTTTGAATGATGTTGGGTGAGCTGTTACTCGAAGTAGAAGCTCAGCACAATCATGCGCGAGGTTATCTTGCTGACAGCCTGTGTGTATTGGGTCAGGGAGAGGTCGGTGAGGTCGGTTCGGCGGGTGTTGAGCAGGTTCGACAGCCCGAAGCAGAACTTCAGTTCGGGGATGAGCTTGAAGTAGGGGAGGTAGAAGTCGCAGCCCACGCCCAGCTCTACGTAGCAGTCGAAGGGGTACACCAGCAGCGCTCCGTGTTTCTTCACGCTGAAGTCGTAGGTGGGGGCAATGCCTGCCATGACGTACGGGCGGTAGTTGTTGACGCGCTCGGCGGCAAACTTCAGGTCGACGGGTATGGAGAGGTAGGCGGACTTCATGTTCTGGACGTACTGTTCGCCGCCGGTCTGCTCGCGGAAGACCACCCGTTTGTCGCCGAAGTGCAGGGTGGGGACGATCCGCAATGCCAGCAGGCGGGTCAGGTAGAGTTCGCCCAGCACGCCTACCGAGAAGCCGGGCGAGTATTCGGGCACGTCGGCAAACCAGGTCTGACCGGCTTCGGTGGTGATGCCGGTGTTGACCAGCCGGTAGTCTTGCGTGTGGATGCCTGCCAGAAAGCCGTAGTGCCACCTCCGCTGGTCGATGTAAGGGCGGTTCTGCACCCGCTGCTGCTGTGCGGAAGCGGTGGTGAACGCCATCAGGGCGGCAAGGAGGAGGGGGAGTATCCGTTTCAGGTCTGTCATCCGTAGCTGTTTCAGGTCAATCATCGTCGGCATTATTTGTCGGTATGGCGCTTGGCGAGCTGTTGCATCCGTTCGGCATGTTTCTGCTCGGCGGGGTTGTCCTGCGGGAACCAGAGCCGGCGGTCTTTCAGCTGATCGGGCAGGTATTGCTGCTGGACAAAGTGCCCGGGATAGTCGTGGGCGTACTTGTAGTTGTCGCCGTAGCCCAGCTGCTTCATCAGTTTGGTGGGCGCATTGCGCAGGTGGAGCGGCACGGGCAGGTTGCCGGTTTCGCGCACCAGCTCGAGCGTGCTGTCGATGGCGAGGTAAGCCGAGTTGCTCTTGGGGCTGGTGGCAAGGTAGATGGTGGCTTCGGCAAGGGGGATGCGTCCTTCAGGCCATCCCACCTTCATGACGGCATCGAAGCAGGCATTGGCGATGAGCAGGGCGTTGGGGTTGGCAAGTCCGATGTCTTCGGCGGCGGAGATGACAAGGCGGCGGGCGATGAAAGCGGGGTCTTCTCCCGCCTCGACCATACGTGCCAGCCAGTAGACGGCGCCGTCGGGGTCGCTGCCGCGGATGGATTTGATGTAGGCGGAGATGAGGTCGTAGTGCATCTCGCCGTCTTTGTCGTATGCCAGCGGGTTCTGTTGCAGGCGTTCGGTGACCAAGGCGTCGGTGATGACGACGGGGTCGGCAGGCTCGGCATCGGTTACCAGCTCGAGTATGTTGAGCAGTTTGCGGGCATCGCCGCCGCTGTAACGCAGCATGGCGGTAGTCTCCTGTACCTCGATCGTTCGCGCTTTGAGGAGGGTGTCGGTGGCAATGGCGCGCCGGAGCAGCTCCAGCAGGTCGTCTTTCTCCAAC
>JAISGR010000008.1 GCA_031262995.1 Prevotellaceae bacterium
CGCATCAATGAAAGCGTATCGGCAAGCAACAGGCTATTGGCTCCGGCGGCAGGATAGTAGATAGAACCGCGCACCTCCTTAATGGCGCCTAATGTGTCGGAAGAAAGGCTCATTGTGTACATGCCCGAACGATAAGCCCGCTGCATACTGCCAATGAGGCTGTCATTGACATATTGCACCTGCATGGCGATAACCGGAGCATGCGACGAATCGGGCAACTGCTGCGCAAAACGCAAGCCGACATTCCAGCGCAGCGTGTCGCGGTCATTGAAATTGGAATCCGAGGGGAGGATGAAAGTGTACTTGTTGTCGAGCGGCATGCCTGTCAGCAACAAAACACGTTGCCATGCCCATACATCAACGCTGTCGCCCGGTTGACTGGTTCGCGGTTTATTATCGCGTACGGCTATCAGGTTCTCGATGACCTCGCGTTCGGCTTTGAGCCGGATGTTAACTTGTTCGTAGATTTTCCCGAGCACTTCGGGGTTGCGTGCAAACCACACCATGGAAGAGTCAAATTGGGCTTGCGTGACTCCATTCTTCTTGAATGCCGCTTCGATATAGAGTACCCGCTTATAGGCATCGCTGTAAGACAACTCGTCTCCCATCGCTTTTGCCAGGTGATAGTCGTAGAGAATGTTCTCCATCCGTGCATCGGTAATCACGCTTTGCGGACGCTTCGCCCGACAAGCCGTGAACCCAATCAGGAGAACAATAAGAAGGCACCCGCTAATGTGGTTTCTTACTCTCTTCATCATTCTTCAAATGCTTTTTTGACAACACATGGTAAGATTCGTTCAAGCATTTACTGTAAAACAGGATGAGAGCTATCATGCCGCAACTAATGGCAGCATCGGCAACATTAAATATCGGGCTGAAAAAGACGAAACGCGATCCGCCTACGAAAGGCATCCATTGCGGCCAATGCGTATCGATGATGGGGAAGTAGAACATATCGACCACTTTTCCGTAGAGCAACGGGGCATAGCCGCCCGATTCGGGAAGGAAAGAAGCGATCTGTGCATGCGTACTTTCATTGAACAACACACCATAGAACACACTGTCGATGATATTTCCCATCGCTCCTGTCAGGATGAGCGCCACACACACGATGTATCCCGTTTTCATACGCATCTTGATGATCTTCACCAGATACCAGCCTATTCCTATTACGGCAACGACCCGAAACAGGGTAAGAATCAGCTTGCCGAATATCTCCAGCCCGAACGCCATGCCGTTGTTCTCGGTGAAAAGAATGTAAAACCAGTCGGTGATGCGAATACTGTCGTGATAGTACATGTTTGTTTTGACGAGCACCTTGACCACTTGGTCGATAATCAATACCGTCAAAATGATAAGCAGGGCAATCCGTCCTTTCGTAAAGAATCTCTTCATCTGTTACTTTTTGCCGTTGTTCTTTGCCTCGATACTCAGGGTGGCATGAGGTACGGCACGCAATCGTTCGACAGGAATCAACTTGCCGGTCTCCCGACAGATGCCGTAGGTTTTATTCTCGATGCGCACCAACGCTGCCTGCAACCCTTGGATAAACTTCATCTGACGCTGCGCCAGTCGGGTAGTCTCTTCTTTCGACAACGTATTGGCACCCTCTTCCAGCACTTTATACGTAGGTGACGTATCGTCCGTGTCATTCCCGTCGGCGCCGGTCAGACTCGCTTTCAACAAGTCGTAATCGCGTTGCGCCAAATCCAATTTATCCATAATAATCGTGCGGAATTCCTCGAGTTCCGCATCCGAATATCTTGTTTTTTCTGCCATAATGAGTAATGTATTAATCAGGTTAGTGTTATTCATTTTTTGAAACGTTCACCCACAACGTGTAATCATCGAAGGTAAGCTCCGTTCCGTTTGATATTTTATCTTCCAAAGTGAGAGATGTTCCTAAAACTTGGTTGCAAATATAGGTATTATATTCACGTACAGCCTCATCGGTGTGCGGATTTTTAGAGAGGGCTATCCTTATTTTGTCTGTTATCTCGAAACCGTTGGCTTTGCGAATGTTCTGAATGCGATTGACCAATTCACGGGCAATCCCTTCACGACGCAGCTCCTCGGTGATGGTCACTTCCAGCGCCACGGTCAGCTTGCCCTCGTTGGCTACCAGCCAGCCGGGTATATCTTCGCTGAAGATTTCCACATCGCCGGCTTCGACAGTTGCTTCCCATCCCTCTTCCGAACGGAGCAGGTAGCTTCCGTTCCGTTCCAGTTCGGCGATGGCTTCCTGCGACAGACCGGCTACGAGTGCGGCAACAGCCTTCATCTGCTTCCCGAACTTGGGTCCCATCTTCTTGAAGTCGCATTTCACCTTCTTCACCAACACACCCGATGCACCTTCCACAAAGCGTATCTCTTTTACATTGACTTCGCTCATGATGAGTGTCTGTACCGCTTCGATGTGTCTCCGCTGTTCATTGTCGAGCACCGGAATCATGATACATTGCAACGGTTGGCGCACCTTGATATTAACCTTGCGGCGCAATGCCAGCACCATGGAGGTAATGTCTTGTGCCAACTGCATTCGGGCTTCCAGATCGGCATCAATCCTGTCGGCGTCACTCTGCGGGAATTGTGCGAGGTGAACGGATGAGACCGTGTCCCGTCCGGTGACATTTATCAGATCCAGGTAAAGCTTGTCGGCATAGAACGGAGAGATGGGAGCCATCAGTCGGGCGACCGTTTCCAAGCAGGTATAAAGTGTCTGGTAAGCCGACAACTTGTCTTGTGAGAAGTCACCCCCCCAGAAACGTTTTCTGTTCAAGCGTACATACCAATTGGAGAGGTTATCGTTCACGAAATCGGAAATCAAACGCCCGGCTTTGGTCGGTTCGTAGTCGTTATAGCAGGCATTCACCTCCTTTATCAAGGAGTTAAGCACAGAGAGAATCCAGCAGTCGATCTCCGGACGTTCGGCTACCGGAACATCGGCTTCCTTGTATTCAAATCCGTCGACATTAGCATAAAGAGCAAAGAACGAATAGGTGTTATACAAGGTACCGAAGAATTTGCGGCGCACCTCCTCAACACCTTCCGTGTCGAACTTCAGGTTGTCCCAGGGCGATGCATTGGTAATCATATACCAGCGCAACGGGTCGGAGCCATAATCGTCGATGGTCGAGAACGGATCGACGGCATTGCCCCAGCGCTTGGACATTTTGTTGCCATTCTTATCGAGCACCAATCCGTTGGAGACGACGGCTTTGTATGCCACATTGTCGAACACCATTGTTGCGATGGCATGGAGCGTGAAGAACCATCCGCGTGTCTGGTCTACTCCCTCTGCAATGAAATCGGCAGGAAATACGAGGTGTGCATCCACCGCTTCCTTGTTCTCGAACGGGTAGTGCACTTGTGCATACGGCATGGCACCCGAGTCGAACCAGACGTCAATCAGGTCTGTTTCGCGCTTCATTGCTTTTCCCGATGCCGATACCAGTACAATCTCATCCACATAGGGGCGGTGCAGATCTATCTTGTTGTAGTTTTCTTCGGTGTACACACCCGGCACAAATCCGCTCTCCCTGTACGGGTTCGCTTTCATCACGCCGGCAGCTACCGCACGATCCATTTCGCGGTAAAGCTCCTCCACCGATTCGATGCATATTTCTTCGCTGTTGTCTTCGGTGCGCCAGATAGGCAGTGGCGTTCCCCAATAGCGGGAGCGGCTCAGGTTCCAATCATTCAGGTTCTCCAGCCATTTGCCGAACCGTCCAGTGCCGGTACTTTCGGGCTTCCACTGAATGGTTTTATTGAGTGCTATCATGCGCTCCTTGCAGGCGGTAGAGCGGATAAACCAACTGTCTAACGGGTAGTAGAGCACCGGTTTGTCGGTACGCCAGCAGTGCGGATAGTTATGAATATGTTTCTCTTTCTTGAACAGGGTGTGGTGCTGATAGAGCCAAGTGCAGATATCAATATCCAGTGTCACATCCTTATCGGTGAGAGTCGGGTCATAGTCATTCTTCACATAGCGTCCGGCAAACTTTCCGTATGCTTCCACATCCACATACGCTTCGACAAATGCGGGGTCGAGGTCTTCGAGGCGGAAGAACTTTCCGGTGCGGTCAACCATTGGTTGGCGCACTCCGTTTTTGTCCGTTACGGTCAGGGCTGCGATTCCGTTTGCCTCTCCTACCCGTTTGTCGTCGGCGCCAAATGTGGGGGCAATGTGCACAATACCGGTACCGTCGTCAGTCGTGACGAAGTCGCCGGTTACCACGCGAAAGGCATCTCCGTCGGGACGCACCCAGGGGATGAGCTGTTCATATTCCAGACCCTCCAGCTCCTTGCCCTTACATTCGCCCACCACTTCGTACGCTTCTATTTTCTTTTCGCCGAAGAAGGCGGGAATCAGGTCTTTTGCCAGAATCACAATGATTTGTTCGTCCTCGTAAGGATGCTTCATCTTCACCAGATTGTACACGATGTTGGGACCTACGCACAAGGCAGTATTGCTGGGCAATGTCCACGGAGTCGTTGTCCATGCAAGCAGATAGACCTCATTCCCGAGGTCGGCAAACCGTGCATCCTCCCGTCCCGAACGGCGTTTGTGGTGAAACATGGCTACGCACGTCAAGTCCTTGACGTCCCGGTAGCATCCGGGTTGATTCAGCTCGTGCGAACTGAGACCTGTTCCGGCAGCGGGAGAATAAGGCTGTCTGGTATATCCCTTGTAGAGCAGTCCCTTTTTGTAGAGCTGCTTCAACAGCCACCACAGGGATTCGATGTAACGATTGTCGTAAGTGATATAAGGATGCTTCATGTCCACCCAATACCCCATTCGGTGTGTCAGGTCTTCCCACTCTTTGGTGTACTTCATCACCTCTTTGCGGCAGGCAGCGTTATAGTCGGCTACGGAAATGGTTTTACCTATATCTTCTTTCGTGATGCCGAGCGATTTTTCCACACTTAGCTCCACCGGCAGTCCGTGCGTGTCCCATCCCGCTTTGCGCTTTACCTGATAGCCGCTCATGGTTTTGTAACGGCAAAATATATCTTTGATTGTGCGTGCCATCACATGGTGAATACCCGGCATACCGTTGGCAGAAGGCGGTCCTTCATAGAAAACGAACGACGGAGAGCCTTCGCGCACTGTCATGCTTTGGGCAAACACTTGGTTTTCGTCCCACTTTTTCAACACTTCCCCATTCACTTGGGCGAGGTTGAGCTTATCGTATTCGGCAAACTTCTTAGTCATGGTTTATAACCTTTCTGTTTTTAAGGGCGCAAATGTAGCAAAAAGTTCGTCATATCGCTATCTTAATCCCCATTTTTTCAAAGTTGCGCATCTCCTGTTGTCCCCAGTCTGTAAGCAGATTAACCCCCGCCTGCGTTTCCCTTTGTCCGCATATTTTCTCAAACAGCTTTTGTCTGTCGGGCGGGATTATTTCAAACTGCACCACCTTCTTTAGCTCTGCATGGGTGAGCGGCGAGCCTTGTACCAGCATGGTGCCTTCCTTGATGTCGGCGATATCATCCAGGCGGAAGGCGGGTCGGTTATTGGCGTCGATCACTACCGAAAGCAGCATGTCTCCTTTTCGCATGGGGGCAGTCCAGAACAGCTTCTTCTGTGCGTATCGTTTATATTCCCTACTGAAGGCTTTGTCCAATATATTTCGGATGGGGCACTTTATCATGGTTCCGTCTTCGTAGACCTGTACCAGATAGCCATCGCATTCCGGTTCGGTGATGACCAATGAGCACTCGACGTCGTTGCGCCACGACTCATCATCGGTAATCATGTAGCGATTGCCGGTGAGGTAGTGCAGATATGCCATCGCTTCTATGCCGTATCCGTCTTCGTAGCTGTGCACAGGATTCTTGCGCAATTGGGAGGTCTGTATGCCCGTCTTTGCCTCTTCGGTTTCGACAGCCGACGCAGGAGCGACAGCCGATGCAGGAGTGACAGGCGGCGCAGGAGTAGCCGATGCTGGAGCGACAAGCGGCACGACGGCAGCAGGCGCCGCTTCGGTTCCTGCACCCGGATCGGGAAGAGGTTCGCTGTTCCGCAACAGGCAGAAGCCTTTATACACGCTGTCGGACAACGCCCATGTCGACGAGCCTTGCCGTTGGTAGCATACTTCTTTGAAAAGCACGGGGGTGTCGCACGGCTGTATGCTGAGCGCATAAACCCATTTGCTGCCTGCTTCGGGATAGAACACCGAGATGAGCGAGTTGGCTTTCAGCCCCAGGTTTTGCGCGATGTGGTTGCGTACGTGCAAGTCGAATTTATCGCGGCTGTCGTCAAAGTAAGGCAAGTCGGACTGTAGTCCCGAGGCATATCCGTCGTTATTCACGCCCAGATAGAGGGTTCCGCCGTCGGCATTCAGGAAGCCGCAGATCACGCGCAGAATCTCATCGGTCTGTGCATTCAGGTCGGGTACATTGGATTTGCCTGCCGGATACACAATGCTGGTTTTAAACTCCGTGTGCTGGTCTTCGCTGCCGAAGTTATAGAGTTGCGGCAGCCGGATGCCCATGTCGAGCAGCTCGATGAGTCTCTTGCTCACCTCCTCCTGCTCCACGGAGATGTTGCACGCTTTCAGCAGGTTCCTTGCCATGACATACTGTGCCAGCCGCTCTATCTGCTTGTTCTCGGTGGCATGCATCACCTCCCACAGCTGTCCGTTTCGGTCGGGCTTGTTCATACAGTTCAGGAGATGCAGTTCCACGAGCGGTGTCGGCAACTGTGCATGGCTGTTTAGCCGTTCGGGGTCATCCTCTCCGACCTCTGCCAGCTTGGCGCGGTCGATCATGCCGTTCAGGACAAATTGCTGCAACAGGTAGATGATTTTCAGCCGTTTCGACATCTCCGACGCCAACCGGTCGCGTCCCGTCAGCACCGCCATCAGTCGGGCGAACGAGAGCAGGTTGTAGCTTTGGATGCAATCGTCCTTTTTCTGTGCCGACCGCCTGTCGATGATGCGTATCAGCTCTTGCAGGTGATCGGCGGGAATCTCTTCGCCGATCAGCCCGTGCGGTTCTTCCTCCACGGGTTCTTCGCTGCCGTATTGGGCATTCCGGAGCGCATAGCTGAGCACCAGATTGGCAAAGGCGTCGTCGGCATTGAACGAAGCGACGGCTGTCTGCTTGAACCGTCCGGTGATGTAGCCGGTAGAGCGGACATCCGTCACTTCGGCTTCTATGTAGTCGCCCGGTTGCAGGTCGGGCATCTCATCCTTGCGCGACAGGAACACGGAATAGCCGTAGTCGCTCAGGCAGGTGATGTACGAAGAACCGGGGAAAGCATCCATCACCCTGCACACCACCGTTTCGCCGACGTCTACCGACATGCCGATGAAGCGGTCGACAAAGCCGAGCAAGCTGAATGTGCACATACCCAGCTTGTCGACACCCTGCACTTGCGCCTGAAGCAGGTAGGAGCGGTTGTTTTCGTCGCGGAACACTTCGGCATTGGCGTGGGTGCGGTAGCGCACCACATTCCTCACGGGGAGGGTGCCCTCTCCGTAATAGAGCGGATCTTCTATCCGGCACAGCAGGGTATCGGGCGACGAAGCATAAAGGATTCGGATGAGTACGACGTCGTCTTTCTCGGCAGGCTGTCGCTGTTTCTGCCTGCCTCGCCGGAGGTTGCCTGTCGACGCTTCGTTGGCAGCCAACAGGTTTTCGGTATCTTTCCAGAGGGTTTGGTAGGCAGTCATGTCCCGATTCGTTTCGGGCGGGATGCCGTGCGGCAGCGCAGGCAGGCGGATGAGGCATTTATTCCATGGAATCAGGTAGTCGGGCAGGTATTTCACACCTTTGGCAACGGCGGGAAAGAGTTCCAGCGTTCCGTTGAGCAACCTGATTTGTCCGTTTTTGCCGGTATATTGCTGCGAGCGCCAGGACTGCCTGCCGCCTACGGGATAAGGATGCGACATTTTCAGGGCGAGCAAGGTATGTTCCTTGGTTTCCAGGTCTTCCCACCCGAACTCCAGCGGGAACTGTCGTTCGGCAGTCAGGCAATAGAACGCCTTGTCGAGCAGCACATCGGGTTTGCTTCCCTTGATGTGGGTGAGATACCGGTAGAACATGGCTCTTGGAAGCGCCATCTCCGCCAGTTTCTCGTTGCCTGCCAGCATCAGTTCGACGGTGATTGCCGTGATGATGCGCCTGATTCTCTTTTGTGTCCGCCCATTCTCCGTGCCTCCGGCGCGCTCTGCCAGGGCACACTCTTTCTCGATGTAGGTATCTATCAGGCGCCGTACCGCACTGCCCAAGGGTTCCGCGTGCCACAACTCGTGATTGCCTGTGATGATGATGTGCAGCAGATAATCCATCTCTTGGGTCATGGCATCGGCATCATCCATCAGCAGTAGCCAACTCAGCATTTTCAGTCGGATGGCAGCCCGATAGAGGTAGCCCGACCGGCTCAGCTTTTCCGTCGTTTCATGGAGGTAGGCGGCGCTGTTTCCCTCCTTATATATATGCAGCACTTGCAGCAGGTGATCGCATTGCACGATCAGGCTGCTCAACTTCGATCGATAAGTTTCCTGTCTGTCGGTAGGCATGTTCAGCAGGAAGTCCGAATCTTCCAGCAACAGCAAGCATAGCCTGCGGTAATATTTCAGCCACTCTTCCTTCCTTTTTCTGCCCGATACAATCCATTGCGGCATGGCATCGTTTATCGCTTGAATGCCGGCGAACAGCCACGCGGCATCCCGATTGTCATATTGTTCACGCACCTGACTAAAGCATGGATGGGTTTGTAACAACTCAGTCAGCAGATTGCGTGGATGTGGGTTGGTGATGGATAGGTTGTCGAACACACTTTCTATTGTCCAAAAGGGGATATTTGCTTTCATCTTATTCTATTGTTTTAAATTAGGAAACGGCACTTCGTTGCGGAGCGTGCGAAGGTAGTCAAAAAGTGAAAAGGGCGGGAAAACAAGGGGCTATTTAACACAGCAACCGAGGCGTATCTGCCGGTTCAAAGTTTTTGAGACGGGTATCTCAAAGTTTTTGAGACGAGTATCTCAAAGGTTTTGAAACGGGTATTTCAAAGGTTTTGAAACGAGGCTAACAGACATTCTGTTCCGAGGCTAACAGACATTCTGTTCCGAGGCTGACAGAAGTTCTGTTCCGAGGCTGACAGAAGTTC
>JAISGR010000037.1 GCA_031262995.1 Prevotellaceae bacterium
CGGCTTGAACTCCTCGTTTGCCATCTTCCAGGACGCTACGGGCAAAGCATGGGACAGGGTGATCGCGCTGGGCATCGGCGTAGGCTCGGGCTACCTGTTCGAAACCACCTTCAAGAAGGAGGTCTACTCCGACCTTACCGGCGAGCGCGGCTCGTTGATGGGCGCCATTCAGGGCTTGCTGCTGGCACAGTACGAGGTGCTGCGCGAACACGGACACTCGCCCTCGGAAGCCTTCAACGAAACGGTAGAGGAGCTGACACAATCGCTCGGCCCCCTCTTCGCCAAGAACGGCATGGACTGGATGTATGCCAACTGCTCCACTACCGCCCAACGCGGTGCGCTCGACTGGATGGGACCGTTCCACGATGCCATCAAGCCGGTGGTGCAGCAACTGTATGCCGCCGTCGAATCGGGTGAGGAAGCCCAACGCTCCATCGACTCCAACTCGCAAGCCGACTACCGCGAGAAGCTCAATGCCGAACTCAAGCAGCTGCGCGAGAGCGAGATGTGGCAAGCGGGAGCAACCGTGCGCAAACTGCGTCCAGAAAACAATTAGTACCTCCGGGAGGCTGTGTCAAAACGCGAAACAACTCCAACGAGGGTGTGTCAAAAGCCCCTCTTTGGACTATGACCCTATACTACCCTGGTATACGACTCTATACTACCCTGGTATATGACCCTATACTACCCTGGTATATGACCCTACTCTGACTTTTGACACAGCTTCGCCCTTCAGGGCGGGGTGGTAGGATAAATCCGGGTCTGTCAGGAGGGCATACTGTACCGGGTCGCGGTACAGCCTGTACCGAGTTACGGTACAGCCTTGTCGACGACTCGGTACAGGTTGTACCGAGACTCGGTACAGACAGCTTTTTTGATGCGCTTAATTATCCATTGATTATCAAGCCGTTATTCACCCACCCTCCCCCGTCGCTACGCGACACACTCTCTTGCTTTTCTCCTCAATCATTACAGGGGTGTAAAGCGAACTTTGGAGGATTACGGCGATATAATGCGTGATGCGGTCGTCTCCCTTCTCGGCGCGTAAAGCGAACTTTGGGGGATTACGGCTTGGGAACGAAGTAACGAAGTAGTTAAAATGGCTAAAAGTCACACATTTTTTCATTAAAAGCTTTTTCTATCTACAACTAAAGCGTACTTTTGTCTGCAATTTTGGTATAGTAATGACTGAAGAAGAGATATTGCGACTGAACGCTTTCGAACTGCGACTGCGTCAACTTCTATCACTACACAAGGAGTTGAAACGCAAAAATATCGAATTGGAACAACAACTGATTGCCAAACAAGACGAATGCGAACAGTTGAACTTACGTTACCAAACTTTAGAAACAGCCTACACCAACCTGAAAAACGCGAAAATCATCAGCCTGGCAAACAGCGATGCGGAAAAGACAAAGCTGAGACTGGCTACATTAGTGCGCGAAGTCGAGAGTTGCATCGACTTATTGACTAATAACGAGATGTATGAATGACCATTTAAAGATAAACCTGCTCATCGCAGACATCAACTATCCGCTTACCATCCGTCCAGAAGAGGAGGAGCGAATAAGAAAAGCTGCCAAACAGGTAAACGATTGTATCAATCGGTATCGACAACATTATAAAAACTTATCGCTCGGACAGACAGTGCCGATGGTGGCTTTCCACTTTGCACTGAACAACCTGCAGACGGAAGAACGAAACGATACGGAAGGGTATGACCGTAAAATTATGGAACTGACACGGATCGTAGAGGAGCTGATTGAAGAGCCGTAAACAGTCGGACTGCTCCTTGTCGCATTCATGCGGTAACAAGACAGAAACAGATTCGCGCATTGTATAAAAGTGACTCTCCACGATAGGGGCAAGCAGCTTTTACGCAATGCGTTTTTATTTATATTTAAAACATATTGTAAAATGATAGAAGTAGTAATAGCATCCATTGTATGTCTTCTTATCGGCGGATTGGCTGCCTATTTCGTTTCCAAACCCAACTTCAAGACGAAGTACGAACAGTTGGTGAAAGATGCCGAAGCGGAAGCGGAAGTGATTAAGAAGAACAAACTGATAGAGGTGAAGGAGAAATTCCTGAACAAAAAAGCCGAACTGGAAAAGGAGGTGTCGGCACGTAACCAACGCATCCAGCAAGTGGAGAACAAGCTGAAGCAGCGCGAACTGGTACTGAATCAGCGGCAAGAAGAGCTGCTGCGCAAGAAACTGGAAGCCGAAGCCGTGAAAGAGAACCTCGAAGCACAGCTGGGCATGATAGACAAGAAGAAGGAAGAACTCGACAAACTGCAGCAGCAGGAGATTGAACGGTTGGAAGCAATCGCCGGCTTGTCGGCAGAAGAGGCGAAAGAACGCATGGTCGAATCGCTGAAGGAGGAAGCCAAGACACAGGCACAATCCTACATCAATGACATCATCGACGATGCCAAACTGACTGCCGGCAAGGAGGCGAAACGCATCGTGATACAATCCATCCAGCGGGTTGCAACGGAGACAGCCATCGAAAACTCCGTCACCGTGTTCCACATCGACTCGGACGAGGTAAAAGGACGCATCATCGGTCGCGAAGGACGCAACATCCGCGCACTCGAGGCTGCCACCGGCGTGGAGATCGTGGTCGACGATACCCCCGAAGCAATCGTGCTGTCGGCGTTCGACCCTGTTCGCCGGGAAGTTGCCCGCCTGGCACTGCACCAGTTAGTGACCGACGGACGCATCCACCCCGCCCGCATCGAAGAGGTGGTAGCCAAGGTGCGCAAGCAGGTGGAAGAAGAGATTATCGAAACGGGCAAACGCACCACCATCGACCTCGGTATCCACGGACTGCATCCCGATCTGGTGCGCATCGTCGGCAAAATGAAATATCGCTCGTCGTACGGACAAAACCTGCTGCAACACTCGCGTGAGACCGCCAACCTCTGCGCCGTCATGGCTGCCGAGCTGGGCTTGAATCCCAAGAAAGCCAAACGCGCCGGACTGCTGCACGACATCGGCAAAGTGCCCGACGAAGAGTCGGAGTTACCGCATGCCCTCTACGGCATGAAGATAGCCGAGAAATACAAGGAGAAGCCGGACATCTGCAATGCCATCGGCGCTCACCACGACGAGGTGGAGATGACCAGCCTGCTGGCTCCCATCGTACAGGTATGCGACGCCATCTCGGGCGCACGACCGGGTGCCCGCCGTGAAATCGTAGAGGCATACATCAAGCGCCTCAACGACCTCGAACAACTCGCCATGACCTATCCGGGCGTCACCAAGACCTACGCCATACAGGCAGGTCGCGAACTGCGCGTCATCGTCGGCGCCGACAAGATTGACGACAAGCAGACAGAGAGCCTGTCGGGCGAAATCGCCAAGAAGATACAGGACGAGATGACCTACCCGGGACAGGTGAAGATTACCGTCATACGCGAAACGCGGGCGGTGAGCTACGCCAAGTAACACGCGGTGAGTGATCAAAGTGATGAAGTACCAATTTGAAGTCTGCGCCAATTCCGCAGAGAGCAGCCTCGCCGCACAAACCGGAGGTGCTACCCGCGTGGAATTGTGTGCCGGCATACCGGAGGGGGGGACAACCCCTTCCTGCGGCGAAATGGCGACAGCACGCGAATTGCTGACCACAACCCGCCTCCACGTCATTATCCGTCCGCGCGGAGGAGATTTCCTTTATTCCCCACTGGAACAACGCATCATGCTGGCAGACATAGAAAATGCCCGTCGGCTAAAGGTCGACGGGCTTGTCTTCGGATGCCTCAACCAAGCGGGCGACATGGATGTGCCTTTCTTAACACAGCTGATGGAAGCTTCGCAAGGAATGGCTGTCACCTTTCACCGCGCTTTCGATATGTGTCGCTCTCCGCAAGAGAGCTTGGAACAGCTCATCGAACTCGGCGTACAGCGCATACTCACCTCGGGAGGGAAACCGACTGCCGAACAAGGCATCCCCCTACTGAAAGAGTTAAACCAACAGGCTGCCGGACGCATTTCCATCATGGCAGGCAGCCACGTCAACGAGCAGAATATTGCCCGCATTGCTTCCGAAACAGGCATACGGGAGTTTCACTTCTCGGCACGCCTGTCCGTCGAAAGCAACATGCGCTATCGCAACAAAGCCGTATCAATGGGAGGCGCCGTACATGTAGAAGAGTACAGCCGAATGGTTACCTCTGCCGAACGGGTTAAGAGAATCGTATCAGCCGCATCGGCTCTGTAAAATATCGTTAAATAGAGACGGACGGATGCAGTATCTCCGCTATTTCCCGTTTTACTGAAGACAGAGACAAAAGGAATACTCTTTTGTGTGCGTCCTTTATTATTTATCTAACTTTGCAACCCCAATAATTAAAAAAATGAAAGTTTTAAAAGTACATTCACTGTTTATTGCCCTCACCTTGTCGGTGATGAGCATCTCTTTAACCTCCTGCTTCGACTCGGAATCGGAGAACACCATTGACGGACAAGGTTTCGTCCTCGTTGAAAATTCCTTGTATGGCGGCACCTATTTCGAAGATGTGAATGGGAACACTTACTACCCCACCTCAGCATCATTGATTTCAATGCAAGCAGCCGGTTTCGAACCAAGCAGTACCAAGTTGGCATTTATTCAATACAAGCTTGCCAAAGAAGTGCCTGTCACCAAAGCAGACACCCCCAAAACTCCGCAATCGTATAACATCGAACTGCTGTATGCCGCTTCATTCGACGGAGCGCCCGTTAGAACACTGGCTGACGAAGCGGAAATGGAAGCACAAGTTCCGGAAACAGCACCTGTCATCTCCCTGGAACCGGTTATAGGAAATAACTACGGTTCATCCACGTATGTACCTATATTCTACAATGCAAACATCCTGATGCTGCCTGTATTGTACTATATGCGAAACAATAGCGACATGTTGAAGGAGCACAAACTCTCCCTGGTATTCCTCACCGACGTGAGCAAAGATGCCGATGACCTGGTGCTCTACCTGAGCCTTGACAAGGGAGAAGACAATTCCATCGAATACAAGAATCTCTCTTATGCAGGGTATGACCTCACTGCCGCGCTCAACATCTTCAGCATGAAAACGATGGGCAAAAAACCACAGCGTGTGATTATCAAGGCACACATATCCGATATAAATACCGACCTGCCCGAAGATTACGAAGATTACACATTGGATTATACCAAAGTAGATGCCGAATAGATATTGAACTACAAGGAATTATATCATATCGCCTTTTTACTGATTTCCTCCCCGCCTCGTGCGTGGGAGGAGATTCGTTTGATAAAGGATAAGCAACGGGTGTTCATCACCTTTGTTTATCCCATGATTGGTTTATGCGGATTGTCCGTCTTTATCGGCTCGTTGCTGATTAAGGGATGGGGCGGTCCGCAAAGTTTTCAATATGCCATGACGCAGTGTTGCGCCATCGCCGTATCACTGTTCGGCGGCTATTTTCTGGCAGCCTACCTCATCAACGAGCTGCGTGTACGTATGCTTGGTCGGGAGAGTGATCTCCTGTCGGTGCAGCAATTTGCCGGCTATTCCATGGTGGTTCTGTTTCTGTTGCACATCATTCTCGGATTGCTTCCCGGCTTTCACATCATCGCCCTGTTACTGCAATTCTATACGGTTTACATTGTATGGGAGGGTGTGAAGCCATGCTTATCGGTCGACGAACCGATGCGGTTGCGATTCACCATCCTTATTTCCGCCCTGCTCATTCTCTGTCCATGGGTCATTGAAAAAGTGTTCAACATGCTGACCTCCACCCTTAATTAGCGCATCTTTCACATGAAGCAACCCTCCGTTAATATAAAGAACAAGCGTGCCACATTCGATTACGAACTGCTCGACACCTATACTGCCGGCATCGTGCTCACCGGAACAGAGATAAAATCCATTCGACTGGGCAAGGCAAGCCTGGTAGATACCTACTGCTACTTTGTCAACGACGAGCTGTGGGTGAAGAACATGCACATTGCCGAATATTTCTATGGTTCATACAACAACCATTCGGCACGCCGCGAACGCAAACTGTTGCTCACCGCCAAAGAGCTGGCAAAGCTGGCGCGTACAGAGAAGGAACCGGGCTTTACCATCGTTCCCGTGCGACTGTTCATCAACGAGAAAGGACTTGCCAAATTAGTGATAGCCCTCGCGAAGGGAAAGAAGCAGTACGACAAACGACAATCCTTGAAAGAGAAGGATGACAAGCGGGAGATGGCGCGAGTATTCAAAAAATAAGCCTGCAAAGATAAGAGCTTATAACGCAATATTAAGGAATGAAGAAATTAAGAGATGAAGCTGCCGAACGCATCCTTATTCTGGATGGCGCCATGGGAACCATGATTCAGCGGTACAAACTGACAGAAACCGATTTCCGCGGCGCCCGTTTTGCCGATATCCCTGGACAACTCAAAGGCAACAACGACCTGCTCTGCTTGACGCGCCCCGATGTGATCGAAGATATTCACCGCAAATACCTCACTGCCGGAGCCGACATCATCGAAACCAATACATTCAGCTCTACGCGCATCAGCATGGCTGATTATCATGCGGAAGAATATGTGCGTGAGATGAATCTGACTGCCGCCCGCTTGGCACGCCGGTTGGCTGATGAATTTTCTACCGATGAGAAGCCCCGCTTTGTGGCAGGTTCTGTCGGTCCGACCAACAAGACCTGCTCGATGAGTCCCGACGTCAACAATCCTGCCTATCGTGCCGTTACGTTCGACCAACTCGCTGATGCCTATCGCGAACAGATGGTTGCCTTGCTCGAAGGCGGCGTAGATGCGTTGTTGATAGAGACCATCTTCGACACCCTGAATGCCAAAGCGGCTATCTTTGCCGCCGGACAAGCCATGGAGCAAACCGGTATCACGGTTCCGCTGATGCTCTCCGTTACCGTAGCCGACATCAGCGGACGCACCTTGTCGGGGCAGACCTTGGACGCATTTCTCGCATCGGTTTCGCATGCCGACATCTTCTCCATCGGACTGAACTGCTCGTTCGGCGCCGAACAGCTCAAACCTTTCCTGCAACAACTTGCCGCCCGCGCACCTTATTATATCAGTGCCTATCCCAATGCCGGACTGCCCAACAGCTTGGGATTGTACGACCAAGCGCCTGCCGATATGGCGCGCCAAGTGAAGGAGTACATTGCCGAAGGCTTGGTCAATATCATCGGCGGTTGCTGCGGCACCACCGACGCATACATTGCCCAATATCCGGCGTTGATTGCCGGCGCCGCGCCGCACGTTCCCACAGCAAAGCCCGACGCGCTGTGGCTTTCCGGACTGGAGCTGTTGGAGGTGACGCCCGAAAAGAACTTTATCAACATAGGCGAACGGTGCAACGTAGCCGGTTCGCGCAAGTTTCTCCGTCTGATTCAGGAGAAGAAGTACGACGAGGCACTGAGTATTGCCCGCCATCAGGTGGAAGACGGCGCCCAGTTGCTCGACATCAACATGGACGACGGACTGCTCGACACCGAAGCCGAGATGACCAACTTCCTGAACCTGATAGCTTCCGAACCCGACATTGCCCGCGTACCGATAATGATTGATTCGTCCAAGTGGGAGGTGATAGAAGCCGGTTTGAAGTGCCTGCAAGGCAAGTCGGTGGTGAACTCCATCTCGCTGAAAGAGGGAGAAGAACGCTTCCTGGCACATGCCCGCCTTATCAAACAACATGGCGCGGCAGCCGTAGTGATGGCATTCGACGAAAAGGGACAAGCCGACACTGCCGAACGGAAGATCGAAGTATGCAGCCGTGCCTACCGACTGCTGGTGGGCGAGGCGGGATTCAATCCGCACGACATCATCTTCGACCCCAATGTGCTGGCGATTGCCACCGGCATGGAAGAGCACAACAACTACGCCGTCGACTTTATCCGTGCCACTGCCTGGATTCGCGCCAACCTGCCCGGTGCACATGTCAGCGGCGGGGTGAGTAACCTGTCGTTCTCTTTCCGCGGCAACGACTATATCCGCGAAGCCATGCACGCAGTGTTCCTCTATCACGCCATCCGTGCAGGGATGGACATGGGCATTGTCAACCCTGCGTCGGCGGTGCTCTATACCGATCTGCCTGCCGACATATTGGAGAAGATAGAAGATGTGGTGCTCAATCGCCGCCCCGATGCCGCCGAACGGTTGATAGAACTGGCTGAGCGCATGAAAATAGCACAAAGAAACACATCGGCTGACACGACAACGGCTGCCCTTGCCTGGCGCGAAGGCACCGATGTGGAGGAACGACTGCAATATGCCCTGATGAAAGGCATTGCCGACTACATGGAAGAGGATCTGCATGAAGCGCTCGACAAGTATCCCAAAGCTGTTGACATTATAGAAGGACCGCTGATGACAGGCATGAACCGCGTGGGCGACCTTTTCGGCGCCGGAAAGATGTTCCTGCCGCAAGTGGTCAAGACGGCGCGTACCATGAAACGGGCAGTTGCCATCCTGCAACCCCATATCGAAGCAGAGAAGTCGGAAGGGATTGCCTCTGCCGGCAAAGTGCTTATTGCCACGGTCAAAGGCGATGTGCACGACATCGGCAAGAACATTGTCGGCGTAGTGATGGCTTGCAGCGGTTATGAGATCATCGACTTGGGTGTGATGGTACCTGCCGAAATCATCCTCCGCCGTGCCCGCGAAGAGCAGGTTGACATGATTGGGTTGAGTGGTCTCATCACTCCGTCGCTCGACGAAATGGTGCACGTAGCCACCGAGATGGAGAAAGCCGGTCTCGACCTGCCCCTGCTGATTGGCGGCGCAACCACCTCCCGCCTGCATACCGCCCTGAAGATAGCGCCTGTCTATCATGCCCCCGTAGTACACTTGAAAGATGCCTCGCAAAACTCAGCCGTAGCTGCCCGCCTGATGCATCCCGCCCAGAGAGCCTTGCTGACAGCAGAGCTGAACGCCGAATATGAAAAGCTGCGCGCCGAACACACCGCCCAAAGCACTCCCAAGGTGTCGTTGGAAACCGCGAGAGACAACAAGCTGAACCTGTTTTGACAGATTCTGCATACCACGAATGACCTGAAACAGTCTATGCAACTAACCACCCCCATCCCCCTCCCCGCCAACCTGCCGCGCCTGTCGCAGCAGGACGAACTGCTCATGATAGGGTCGTGCTTTGCCACGAACATCGGCGAGCGACTGCTTGCGGCAAAGTTCCGGTGCGACGTCAATCCGTTCGGGGTGCTCTACAATCCGGCATCGGTGGCAACGGCATTGCGGCAGATAGTGCAGGGGAAAAGGTATGCGGAAGGCGATTTGTTCTTCTTCGGCGAAAGGTGGCACAGCCCGATGCACCACAGTGATTTCTCGACGAGCGACAGGGAGGAGGCGCTGCATCGAATCAACAGCCGGTTGCAGGCGGTACATCACCGCATGGATAGGTTGGATTGTCTGCTGATCACATTCGGTACCGCTTACGTGTACGAGCAGAAAGAGACGGGAGAGATTGTCGGCAACTGTCACAAGCAGCCCGATAAGTTGTTCAACCGCCGTCGGCTGGAAACGGATGAGATTGTAGCCGACTACACCTCGCTCCTCTCCGACTTAACGGCACGCAACCCGAAGCTGAAAGTACTCTTCACCGTCAGTCCCATCCGGCATATCCGCGACGGGCTGCACGCCAACCAGCTGAGCAAAGCGATATTGCTGCTCGCCATAGACCGGTTGCAAACGCTCTTCCCAGAACAAGTGTACTATTTCCCCGCCTACGAACTGCTGCTGGACGAGTTGCGCGATTATCGGTTCTATGCCGACGACATGGTGCATCCCTCGCCGCAAGCCATTCGGTATGTCTGGGAAAAGTTTGCGCAAGCCTGCCTGACCGATACCGCACAGGAGATAGCCCGTACATGCGAAGAGATAACCAAAGCGCTTGCCCATACCCCCTTTCAACCCCAATCGGCTGGTTATAAGCATTTTTTAGAACAAATAGTGTTAAGAATTGACCGACTTAACGAGAAATACCCGTACTTAGCAGCCTTTCAAAATGAAAGAGAGTTATGCCGTATCTCATTGAATCCATCGTAAAGTGTATCGGTGCGCGCCGCACAGGCGACGCTCCGGCTACCATCAATTGGTTGCTTACCGACAG
>JAISGR010000098.1 GCA_031262995.1 Prevotellaceae bacterium
ACTGCCACCTCTACGGCGTAGGGAATCTCCTTGTCGTAGTACAGCAGAATCTTCTCGCGCATGATTTCGGTTACGAAGAAGCGTGCCGGCTTGTCCGTCCACTGGTCTTTGCCGAAGTAGGGGGGCGATTCGGGGAGCAGCTCTTTGACCCGCTTCAGGAGATACTGCACGTTGAACTTATTGGTGGCAGAGATGGGAATGATTTCAGCACGAGGCAACATCTCTTCCCATTTCTTCACCAGTCCGACGAGTTTCTCCTGATTGGTGAGGTCTATCTTGTTGATCAGCAACAGCACCGGCACCTCTAATTGTGCCACCTTCTCCACGAAGTCGCCGTGTTTGTCGGGGGTCTCTACGGTGTCGGTGACGTAAAGCAGGATGTCGGCATCGGTGAGCGCCGATGTCGAGAAGTTCAACATCGACTCCTGCAACTTGTACTGCGGCTTGAGCACGCCGGGCGTGTCGGAGAATACAATCTGCATCTCGTCGGTGTTGTAAATGCCCATGATGCGATGGCGGGTGGTCTGTGCCTTGAATGTGGCAATAGATATCCGTTCGCCCACCAATTGATTCATCAGCGTAGACTTGCCGACGTTGGGGTTTCCTACTATGTTTACGAATCCTGCCTTGTGCATCTCACTCTTTCTGTCCGTCGTAACCCCATTTCACGTAGATGGCGCCCCATGTAAATCCGGCGCCGAAAGCGGTGAGGATGAGGTTGTCTCCCTTCTTCAGTTGAGGCTCGAAGTCCCAGAGGCAGAGCGGCAGGGTAGCGGCACTGGTATTTCCGTAGCGGTCGATGTTGATCATCACCTTTTCGTGCGGCAGTCCCAACCGGTGTGCCACGGCATCGATGATGCGCATGTTGGCTTGGTGAGGTATCACCCAGTCGATGCCCTCCTTGCCGAGGTGGTTCCGTTCGGCAATGGCTACGCAGGCATCCGACATGTTGGACACGGCGTATTTATATACGGTGCGTCCTTCCTGATAGACGGTGTGCATGTGGTTGTCGACGGTGAAGTAGGAGGGTGGGCATACCGAGCCTCCTGCCTTTTCGTGCAGGAACGGCAGTCCCCTGCCGTCGGTACGCAGTAACGTGTCAATGACGCCATAAGCTTTGGTAGTGGGTTCTACCATGCACGCCGCTGCGCCGTCGCCGAAGAGCGGACAGGTGGAGCGGTCGGTATAGTTGGTGATGGACGACATCTTATCGCCCCCAATCAGTATCACCTTCTTATAGCGTCCCGAGCGGATGTAAGAAGCGGCTGTTTCCAGTCCAAACAAGAATCCGCTACAGGCGGCTTGCAAGTCGAATGCAAAAGCATTCTTCAATCCCAACTTTTCGCAGACGATGGAAGCCGTCGAGGGAAATGGATAGTCGGGGGTGGAGGTGGCAACGATAACCAGGTCGATGTCGTCGGGATTGGACTTTGTACGTTGCATCAGCTGCTTGGCAGCTTTGCGTGCCATGTACGAGGTGCCCAATCCCTCTTCGTTCAGTATGCGTCGCTCCTTGATCCCGACCCGGGTCATAATCCATTCGTCGGTGGTATCTACCATGCGCGCTATCTCGTCGTTCGTCAAGATATAATCGGGCACATACCCACCGACACCGGTTATGACAGCGTTAATACCGTTCATCAGTCAGGACAAACGGTTATTAAACAGCTTCTTCCTTGACGATAGCCAATTTGCCGCGGTAGTAGCCGCAAGCGTTGCATACGGTGTGATATACATGCCATTCACCGCAGTTGGGGCATATTGCCAATGTGGGGGCTACTGCCTTATCGTGAGTTCTTCTCTTGGCAGTTCTGGTGTTGGACTGTCTTCTTTTAGGATGTGCCATTTTGTTAAATATTTAATGATTAATTTGTATAGTTTACTTGTTTCTTTCCGTCAATTGTCGCCGGCATCGAGCAGGCTCTGCAAGTCGTTCCAACGTGGGTCTATGGGGGCATTGACTTCGCCTGCGATGTCGGTCAGCGCGGGTTCTTCGTCGAAGCCCTCTTCGCCCTCCTCATCGGGGGTGGTACGCAGGTGTTTGCGCAGCTTGCCGCTCATCGCTTTGTTGCATTTCCCGGGAGGATGTACGTGCTTCATGGGGATGGCAAGTGCAACAAACTCGAACATATACCATGCCACGTTCAGCTCCCCTTCATCTTCGGGGATAACCAGCAGGTTGGCGCCCTCTTCGGAGAGGGTGCGTCCGAACTTGACCATCAACTTGTCGGTAGAGCTGACAGGTTGTTCCATGTCGTCCAGACATCGGTCGCACGGCACCCATACCACTCCTTCGGTCTGAAAATTGAGTTCGAAGGCATGTGCCGATCTCTTGATGGTCAGCACCACTGTCACTTTGCCTTTCTGTACCTCGGGTGAATCGATATTGGCAAAGAATGTATTGTCCAGCAGATACTCATACCGTGCCGAATCAGTGCGCATTCCCTTCAGGTCTATTTTGTATTTATCAAACTTTCCCAAGATGTCTCGTTTTTATAATTTGGGCGACAAAGATACAAAGATTTATCTGATGGCAGAGTGTTTCGGTTTGATTTATTCATTTTTTAAGCAAAATGCAACAAGCACACTCTCTCATTGGAACTGACATGCCGTCCCATTGGAATAAGCATTCCGTTTCATTGGAATAAGCATTCCGTTCTATTGGGACAAGCATTCCGTTTCATTGGGACAAGCGTATCGTTCCATTGAGATAAATTTATCACTACAGCCCGATAAGGAGTTCTTTCGGTTTGCCAGTCTTCATGTGTACAAAAGAAAGAAGCATGGAACAGAAAGAAGACCTATTGCAACAGCTCGCCTCCGCCCTCCGCAGCCCGCGGGGCAGGTATGCCAAGGAGAACACTTGGCAGTTGTTACAGAAGCGGATACCCGCCCTTGCCCCCTCCGCGCGGCGGCGTGCTCCCTACGTGCGTCCGTTGCGCATCACCGCTGCCGCCGTGGCTGCTGCGGCGCTGCTGCTGGTCGTGTTGCGTTTCACGGTGTGGCAAGCGTCGACACCGGTGGCGCCCGTAACCGTTTCTACCCTGGCAGAGACACGTACCATACTCTTGCCCGACAGTTCTGTGGTGACGCTGAACCGCTATTCCACCCTGACCTATCCCGAACGTTTCGATAACGGCATGCGCGAAGTACACCTGCAGGGCGAAGCCTACTTCGACGTGCACAAAGATGCCGAACATCCTTTCCGGGTCATTGCCGAAGAGCTTGCCGTGCGGGTGCTCGGTACCCGTTTCAATGTCGAAGCCTACAGCGACGACCCGCAAGTAAGTGCCACGCTGATAGAAGGTTCGGTGTCGGTCATTCCCGACGGGGAGCGCGGACAGTCGATGATTCTCTCGCCCAATGAGCGTGCCGTGTACCACCGCGACAACCGTTCGCTGCAACGACAATCCGTTGCCGACGCCGCCGACGATGCCCGCTGGCGCGAAGGCATGCTGCTGTTCCGGAACCAACCGCTGGAGGAGATTGCCCGACAGCTCTCCCATACGTTCCACCTCACCATCCGCACCGAAGATGCCGGTTTGCGGCAGTACCGGATGACTGCCACCTTCTCCGACCGCGACACGCCGGAAGAGATACTGACCCTGCTCTGTCGCGGACGCAACATGGAGTGGGTACGGCAGCCCGACGGCACGATGCTGATCCGCCCCCTCCGCCCGTGAGGCGCCTTCCCGAATACCTGTAAACATCACCCATACACCTACCCGCATGTCCATCTCTCTTCATGTCGGCAGACACTACCGAACGGGGTGTTTGCTCTGTGCCTTGTTCCTTTCGGTGGCGGTTCGCGCAGCCGGTTACACCTTGCACATTCGCGCCGCCACCCTCGATGCTTTTGTCCGCGAGGCAGAGCAGGTCACCGGATATACATTTATATATGGTGAAGAAGTCGGCATCGACCGCCCCATCACGGTAGAGGCAGTCGACAAGTCGCTTGCCGAAATCCTCCGCCTCGCCTTTACCAGTCAGCCCGTGGAGTACGAGATTGCCGGCAAGCACATCCTGCTCAGCCGCCGTACCGTCCTGCCACCCCGGCGCGGCGCGCGTCGCATCACCCTGAGCGGTTACGTCACCGATTCGCGCTCGTCCGAAACGCTCATCGGCGCCAACCTCTACGAACGGCTGCGCCACACGGGCACCTCGACCAACTCGTTCGGCTTCTACACGCTCACCCTGCCCGAGGGCGACATCGACCTGACCGTCTCCTACCTCGGCTATCAGTCCCGCCGCATCCGCTTCGTTGCCACGCGCGACACCGTGCTCTCCATCCCCCTCGCCACAGCCAACCGGTTGGACGAGGTGCTCATCCTTTCCAACAAGAAAGAGTCTGGCATCACCGCCGTCGGTATGGGGTCGCACGAGGTGCCCCTCGCCCAGATACGCAACACCCCGGGCATCCTGGGCGAAGCCGACCCGCTGAAAACCATCCAGCTGCTGCCCGGCGTACAAGCCGGCGTGGAGGGGTTCTCCGGCATCTACGTGCGCGGCGGATCGCCCGACCAGAACCTGATCATGCTCGACGGCATCCCCGTCTACAACGCCGACCACCTGCTGGGCATCTTCTCCATCTTCACACCCGAAGCCATCAAGAAAGCAACCTTCTTCAAAGGCTCGTTCCCTGCCCGATACGGCGGAAGGCTCTCCTCCATCGTCGATGTGCGTACCAACGACGGCGACATGAAGCGTTACCACGGCACCGTCAGCATCGGCACGCTCACCGACAAGCTGCACTTCGAAGGGCCGATCGTCAAAGACCGAACCTCGTTCATCCTCACCGCACGCACCACGCACACGCTGCTGCTGTCGCCCTTCATGAAGTTCGACGACACGCGCTTCAACTACTTCTTCTACGACCTGAACGCCAAGGTCAACCACCGCTTCGGCAACCGCAGCCGCCTCTTCCTTTCGTTCTACCACGGGAGCGATAACAACCTGCTTGATACCGAAACCGACGAGCAGGGGTACTACTACACCCCGCCCTCCGAAGACCCGACGGCACCGGAGCAGTGGCAGCCCGATACGGACGACGCCTACCGCAGCACCTACCGCCGCCAGCGTTACAGCCTGAAGTGGGGCAACACCATCCTCTCCGCCCGCTGGAACTACGTGTTCGGCAACAAGCTGTTCGGCAACGCCACCGTCGCCTTCAACAGCTACCGCATGCTGCTGCAAAACAAGGTGGAGGAGCAACTCGCCACCGCGGATTGGCAGGCGGCACAACGCTACGCCGCCGACTATCGCTCGGGCATCCGCGACTGGAGCGTGCGGTTCGACTTCGACTACACGCCGCTGCCTGCCCACCGCATCGGGTTCGGAGGCGAATACCTGTTCCACACCTTCCGACCCGAGACCATGACGACGCGCCTCTACCAGTCCGAAGGGGAGACCGTCCTGCAAGACACCCTGCAAAACGGCATACACAACAGCCACCTGCAAGGACACGAGCTGTCGGTCTATGCCGAAGACAACGTCGACCTCGGACGCCGCCTCAGCGCCCATATCGGCGCCCGCCTCTCGCTCTTTCATACGCAGGGCAAGAGCTACCTCTCCCTGCAACCCCGCCTGTCGGCACGCTACCGCTTCAACAACGGCTTCTCCGTCAAGGCGTCGTTTACCAACATGGCGCAATACGTACACCTGCTCGCCTCCTCGCCCCTCTCCATGCCCACCGACCTGTGGGTGCCCATCACCCGCAACATCCGTCCCATGTACGCCAACCAGTGGGCGGCAGGCGGCTATTATGCCGGACTGCCGGGCTGGGAGTTCTCCGTGGAGGGCTACTACAAGCAGCTGCGCAACGTGCTGGAGTACAAGGAGGGAAGCTCTTACTTCTCGGGCGCTTCCGCCAACTGGGAGGAGAAGGTGGAGATGGGCAGCGGACGCGCCATGGGCATCGAGTGGATGGTGCGCAAGAGCAGCGGAAAGACCACCGGATGGCTCTCGTACACCCTCTCCAAGAGCGACCGACGCTTCAACAACGGCACCATCAACCACGGACTGCCCTTCCCCTACAAGTACGACCGCCGACACAACGTGAGCCTGCTGCTCAACCATGCCTTCAGCAGCCGCTTCGAGATTGGCGCCTCGTGGATATTCCACAGCGGCGCCGCCGTCACCATCCCCGAAGGACAGACCGTCGTGCTCACCCCGCAGGGCGATGTGTGGCAGACCGACCTCATCACCCGCCGCAACAACTACCGGCTGCCGCCCAGCCATCGACTCAACCTCAGCATCAACTTCCACAAGCCGACCCGCCACGGCATGAGCACCTGGAACATCAGCCTGTACAACGCCTACAACGCAATGAACCCCACCTTTGTCTACACCGAACGCGACGGCACGGGGCTGTCGCTCGTCCACGAACCACAGCCGGGCAGGTATGCCGACATCGTGGCACGCAGCGGACGCCTCAAGCTCAAGAAAGATACGCTCCTGCCCCTCTTCCCCTCCGTCGGTTACACCTATAAGTTTTAAAACACCCCCGCCATGAACAGAAAGCCCCGCCTCACCGCCGCCGCCCTCGCCGCCCCCCTGTTGCTTGCCGCCTGCATCGGCAACGACATCCCCTATACGCCCGCCCACCGTCCGGTGCAGCTCATCATGAACGCCCTGCTCGAAAGCGGCGCCGCCGAGAACAATGTCTACCTCTACCTGAGCGACATCGACACCATCCGGGCGGTGAACGGCGCCACCGTCACCCTCTCCGTCAACGGGAACGTGGTCGAAACGGGCAGCGAGCTGCCGCAGGTCGACCTGCCCGACTACTTAGACCAGTCTTCGCTGCCCGGCTTGGTGCGCAGCGCGCGCTACCGCTTCACCACCCCCCTGCACCCCGACGACGAGGTCACGCTCCATGCCGTCACCGCCCGCGGAGAGAGACACGCCACCGCCTCGCTCACCGTCCCCCGCCCCGTCGAAGCCCTGTGCGTCGACACCGTCCAGACCACCATCCTCTACAACAACGCGAGCCGTCCGGTGACGCAATACAACATCACCCTGACCGACAACGCGCTGCGCTCCGACTACTACCGCCTCGAGATTTTGCACGAGTGCACTGCCTGCGGCAAGTACGGCAACGGGCGCGATACCGTCATCACCTGGCAACACATCCTTCCCGTCATCAACTTCGACGAGCCGGTGCTGAGCGACGGACGCCTCTCCATCGGCGACCTGGAAGGCGATGAGGTGGATCTGCTCGCCGAGAACCGCTACAACATCTTTACCGACAACCGCTTTGCCGGCGGCAGCTATACGCTCAAGGTCTACACCGCCCCTGCCGACCTCTACCCGCCCGCTTCGATGTACGACGTGACCCGCCTCGACCGCCGCCCCGTTGTGCGCCTGCTCACCATCACCGAAGCCGAATATCACTACCTCAAGGTGCTGAACCTGCTGGCGTGGGACGGCTTCGCGTCCGACCTCATGGAACCGCTCCTCATCCCCTCCAACGTCGTGGGCGGCACCGGCTTCGTCGGGGCAAGCGCGGCGGCAACCGTGGTGATGGAGAGCGCACGTCCATAGGGCGTCTGATATAAAAAAGTAAAAAAACAGCCCTATAAATAGGGGCGTTAGTTGATTATTCTTGCATGCTTGTTGTATGCAGCATACCTTTGTGCCAACAAAATAAGATACTCGATAAAAGCCGAACACAAATAGACTTTTTGAAGAGCACAAGTTTAAAACACTACTAATTAACAGTAACACAATGGACACAAAGACAAAAGGTTCCGTTGGCACGCTCCCGTGTGCATCGCAATTGGTTTCCGCGCCGCCCGGCGTCTGGAAACATGGCTCCCGCTCCCCCTGCCTTTTAG
>JAISGR010000020.1 GCA_031262995.1 Prevotellaceae bacterium
GAGGTTGCGACCGCTGCTTCCCCAGCTGTAGGCATCCTCTTCGTGCAGGACACAGGCGTCAAAGGTGCTCAGATGCAGGTCTGCATCGGGCTGCTCGGGGGCTTGAATGGGGGTGAAAAGGGTGGGGGGAATCTCTTCGCTGTCGGTCAGGAAGTAATAACCCTCGTCGGAATAGTAATTGCGTTCGCGCACCAGAGAGGTCAGGTCGATCGAGGGTATCCACGCCACGGAGCCTCGGGCGTAGAACAGCACGCCGTCGCCAATGCGCTGTGTGGGTACTTCGGGCAGGTCTGTCGCCGTGTGTCGGGCAAAGTGCTGCGGCAGCAGGTAACCGCCGTAGCCGAATACACGCACCCGTTCGGGCGCTTGAAACCCCATCCGGCGCAGCTCGTCAACCGAGAGCTTGACCACCCCCGTGCGCTGCACCCGTATCTTACTCCATCGCCCCGATGCCAGCTGCGAGTGCAGGCACTCCGCATCGCCCGCAACCGCGCGGAGCGTCGATGCGGAGAGCAGCCACAGGAAGAGGAGTATATATCGGCGCATTCGTCACCTTGGTTTTATCTGATGTAAAAGTCGAGCAGCTTTTCTTCGTTGATGTATCCCTGCAAGTGGTTGCCTATCTGCACCGCTCCCACGCCGGCGGGTGTGCCGGTGTAGAGCAGGTCGCCCATCTTGAGCGTCATGAAGCGGCTGACGTAGGCAATGACGTCGTTTACCTTGAAAAGCATGTCGGCTGTCTGTCCGTGCTGCACTTCCCGCCCGTCGATGTGCAGGCGGAAATCGAGTTGCTGTACGTCTCCGCCCACCCTGTCTAACGAGATGAACTTGCCGACGGCAGCCGACTGGTCGAACCCCTTGCAGAGTTCCCACGGCTTGCCTTCGGTGCGCAGGCGGCGTTGCAGGTCGCGTGCGGTGAAGTCGATGCCTACGGTCACCGCGTCGTAATAGCGGGGGGCAAACTGGGGCGCGATGCACTTGCCCAACCGGCAGATGCGTACAACCACCTCGGTTTCGTAATGAAACTCATGGGCAAAGTCGGGCAGAAAGAAAGGCTTTCCGTCCTTGAGCAATGCCGAATCGGGCTTCAGGAAGATAACCGGCTCTGTATGGATTAACGGGTTGCCCAGCTCTTTATTGTGCAAGGCATAATTCATTCCTACGGCAATGATCTTCATGGGTGGTCGGTGTTGAAGTTCAGGCGATTGAACATCAGGGCAAGATGGGCGTAGAGCGAGGTGTTCTGCACCACAATGTTTCGGGGCACACGAATGCGGAATGGCGTGAAGTTCCACACGGCGCGGATGCCGCCCGCAATCATCTTGTCGGTGACAGGCTGCGCAATGCCGATGGGAACGGTGAGTACGCCGATGCAGACGTCGTATTCCTTCATGCGTTGCTCGAATTCATCGGTGTGATAGATGGGGATGTTGTTGACGGTGGTGCCCACCAATGACGGATTCACATCGAATGCCGCCACCACCTCCAACCCGAAGACGCGCAATCCCGAATCGTGCAGCAGCGCCCCGCCCAGGCTGCCCACGCCGAACAGGAAAGCACGGTGTATGCTGGTAAATCCCAAGAAGTTCTCCAATACGGCAATCAGCGCATCTATGTCGTAGCCTACACGTGTGCGGCCGGTGATGTTGACGTAGCTCAGGTCTTTGGCAATCTGGGAGGCATCAATGTCTATCTCCTTGGCAATCTGAGTGGAAGAGACAAACTGTTCGCCCCGCAGCTTGCGCAGTTTGATGTTCGACAGGTACCACGGGAGCCGGCGCAACGTAGGTTCGGGCACTTTCTGTATGGCTCCGGCGGACAGACGTTCATGCACGTTTTCTTTACTCATACTCGATATATATAAAATTAGCAGGGCAAAAGTAGTTTATTTCTCATTACTTTTGCCGCCCATAAAGAACTATTTATCAATGCGAAAGAACGAAACGAAAAAGAACGACTGGAAAGATCGGCTCAATGTGGTCTATTCCACCAATCCCGACTACCGCTACGAGACCCCCGACGAGGAGGCGGTTGTCACCCTTCCGCCCGCCCGACAGAAGTTGCGTGTGCTGCTCGACCGCAAGAACCGGGGCGGCAAAGTTGTCACCCTTGTTACCGGCTTTATCGGTACCGACGACGACCTGAAAGCGCTCGGCAAGCTGCTCAAATCGAAGTGCGGCGTGGGCGGCAGCGCCAAAGAGGGAGAGATCATCGTGCAGGGCGATTTTAAGGAAAAGGTAACGGAGCTGTTGCAGAAAGAGGGGTACCGCGTATAAAGAATGACCTACATGAGAAAGGCGGAGCGAGATGGTTTCTCGTTCCGCCTTTTATACCTATCAGCTATGTTGATTCGTATTGGCTAAAGCTTTGGTATTTGCAAGGTAACCTCTTTCAACAGGTTGTCGATTTCAGCCATGGTGAGATTCTCACGTTCGTTCTTGTCGTAAATGAAGAGCAGGTTGATGACTCCATTCTTCTCGTCGAGCAGGTAAGTGAATGTTATCACGCGAGCACCGTGACTTTTACCCTTGTTTTTACTGCTGATAGCCATGCGCACTTTGCGTACGCCACGCCCCAAGTCGGTGCCGACGGTGGGGCTGGCATATAATTCATTAAGCAAATTAGCATAATCCTGCTTCATTGAGCGATACTTTTTACTCAATCGTTTCAGCTCTCTCGCAAATTTAGGGAGGATATCTATTCTATAATTCATTGAGCAATTCCTCCGCTGTCATAAGTTTCTTCCCTGTCCGTTGTGCCTCTTTCAAATCCAGCAGCCCTTCGCGTATACCGGCAAGGAGTTCCTCCTTACTTATATATTCTTCTTCGATCGCTTTTTCTTTATGGGCAGTGATACGTTTAACGTATTTCAGTACGCGCTGAAGCGTGCTTTCATCATCAGCTATCAGGCTAAGTTGATGAGAGATTTCGGCATTGAGTTCCATTGTTGTCATATAAATGCTCCTTTCTTATTGATTTAGACAGGGCAAAGGTAGTGTTCTTGAATAAAACATCCAAATGCTGTTGTTGATTCTCCGATTACCTCGTCCGTTGCTACGGGTTTGCCCGCAGTCACCGGTTGCAGATACCACTGTCATCGGTTGCAGATACCGCAGTCACCAATTGTAGATACCACACCCTGTTAATCTTTTTCCGAATCTTCTTGTAGCAAGCCATCGTTGTTCCCGGAGATGCTCTACAACACCTTCCGGAGGGGGTGAAGTCAGGTATACGACCGGACAGGGTCAAGTATACGACCTTGCCGTGCCTGCTCCTGTCAATGCCCTGTTATCCCTCAGATATTGTCAGAATAATTCATGTTGCTAAAGCGCCCTGCCATCTTTCGCTTGGCACTTTGGGTGTAGGGTTGGAAACTTTCTATTAGAAGATCCGGATAAAAGTATGAAGATAGGCAGAAACGGTTTATCTTTGCCGCCATCGATCAATCAATTAGTTATGAAGCGAACAGATATTATACAACAAATGAAAGAGGTATTGAACGTATGAAAATTCTATTTATCATTGCATTGACAATGGGGCTAATTCTTATTCTCTCGGGATATTTAATTAAGAAAGACCCTTCTGTTTTGGCAGGGAGCAAAGAAGGAGCGACCTTAATCACGCCTAAGGCTTTTTATATCACAGGCTTTTTAACGATTGCCGGAGGGGGGATTCTTTTCCTGTTTGGAAATCCTTTATCCTTGATTATATGGTCAATAATTACTGTTCCAATCTTACTTACATATATAAACATCAAACTAATAAGGCATAAGCCCCAAAAATCGAACATGGTAATTATTATTCTTTCTATACTATTTAGCCTGTCAATAATCGTGTTCTTGTGCCTATCATCATAGAACATCGATAATATCTTCTACCTCGTCAGCGAGAACTTCATGCTCACCCCGAAGTCTGCGCTGACCACCGGATACGCCGTTGTCGAGACCAACGGCGTGTTTTGTTGGCGGTCGTAGTAGATGCGGAGGGTGAGGAGCTTGCTGAGCTGGTAGTCTGCCGAGCAGGAGATTTTGAGGGCGCGGTTGCCGCTGGTGGCTTGCGTGGTGCCTTGCACGATGTCGCGGGCGAGGGCGGACTGGTTGCGGAACGATACGTCGGCGCGCAGGGTGAGGTCGTGGCTGATGTCGGTTTGGCTATTGCGCACGTTGCGGTTGGGGAAGAGGCGGAAGTTCATGAGCTTGTAGCCGATGCCGACGACGAAGTCGCGGGAGGCGGTTTCGACGAGTTGGAGGGCGGCGAGGCTGAGGTTGAGCACGCGGGTGGTCTTGTATTCGAGCTTGGCGGTCAGCCCGTTCTGGAGGGTAGCGTCGATGCCGATGAGGGGAGAGAACTGCTCGTTGATGGCGACCATGCTGATGTCGAAGCGGGAGGTGGGCACGGGATTGCCCGTCTGCACGTCGTCCATGAAGCCGAGGTCGCCCATGTAGCTTTGGAAGCTCTGGAAGGTGTTGTAGCTGCCGATGGTGTAGGTGCTGCGGTAGGCGTGGTTGAGGTTGACGCTGCGGAAGGTGTTCTTCAGGAACGAGAGCTTGCCCAGTCCGCTGTAGGTGATGCGCCAGTTGGGCATCATGGAGAGGATGCCGGGGAAGAGGCTGAGGGTGCTCTTGGCGGCATCCTTGCCGGTGTAGGCGGCGAGGAAGGCGGGGATCATCACGTCGGGACTGTACTTGCTCACGGTGCCGTTGGCAGGGTCGAAGGGTTGTCCGGCGAGGGAGGTGCCCTGCGGATAGCGGGCGCCGACGTACTGCGCCTCGACCCGCTGCTGCATCACGTCGAGGTTGCGGCGGAAGCGCTCGAAGGTGGGCGAGCGGTAACCGTTGCGGGCGGAGGAGCTTTCGAGGGCGCTGCCGATGGAGACGATGCTCATGGTGAAGTTGCCGTTGCGCGTCTCGGGCATGCCGGCGAACATATCTTGCACGCTGCGACTGCTGTTGCGGGTGTGCATGGCGGTGAGGTCGACCTTGAAGTCGCGCAACGGCTCGAGGGTGGCGCGCAGCTGCACATCCTCCAGCGCGTTGGTGGTGGCAGGGGTGACGATGGAATCGTTGCAGACGAGCCAGCCGCGGTCGAGGGCGCGTTCGATATAGCTGTCACCCGTCATGCCGAAGGCGAAGCCCAGCCCGGGAGCTAACATGCCGCCGCGCTTCTTCTGCCCGAACAGGTCGCCCGCCTCGGGACGGAAGCCGGGCAGGGTCATGGCGTAGGTGTTCTTGTAGGTGAGGCTGACGTTGCGCACGCTCATGGCGAGGCGGGCGGCGTATTGTGCCAGTTGGTATGCCCAGCGATCTTCGGGGTTCTTCCTGACTTTTGGCTTTTGGAGGAGGGAGAGGCTGTCTGTACCTTGTGCGTTACCCTGCGCGTTGCCCGCTCCTTTGCCGGTGGGGTTGCCCCGCTCTGTTCGGCTCTTCTCCTTGGGCGGCTTGCGATAGGATGCCGAGAAGCGGCGGTTGGCGTTCTTCAGGAAGGGCACCTTATTATATAGTGTCTCCAGATTGAAGCGTCCGTTCACGTCGATGCTGCGTTGGTTGGTGATGGTGTTACCGGTTTCGATGCCGTCGGTCAGGGCAAGACCGCGCGCCCAGTTGTAGGAGGAGGCGAAGCGGATGTCGCTGCTGATCCAGTCGGTGAGGGGGAACTTCTCGAACGGGAGCTTGTAGGTGGCGTTGAAGGTCTGCTGATAGTCTATCGGGGTGCCCAGCGAGAGGAGGCTGCGGCGCACGCTGTCTTTCCAGGCGGTGTAGTGGTCGGGATAGAGGTCTTTGTTGACCACGCCGTAAGGCTCTTCGATCTGGGCATGGGTGGCAGAGGTGAAGTTCAGGCGCAGGTTCTTGGTCAAGTCCCATCGCAGGGCGAAGTCGCGGTTCCAGAGCCACTCCTTTGCCACGGAGACGGGGATGGAAGCGTTGTCTCCGAGGTTCTCGAGGTCGCGCAGTTGCAGCTCGTAGTAGTGGCGGTTCATGTCGCTGTTCACGGCGATGCTCTGCGGCAGCCAGTTGATGCCCAGCTCTTTGAAGAACGCAAGCCATTTCGATTTGCTTCGGATGCCCTTGAACGGCTCCCACGCCTTGAACGTGGGGGCGTACTGGTAGCTCAGGGCGGCGCGCCACGTGTTTTCGTTCTCGTAGGCGGTGGTGCTACCGCTGTTGTGGCGGTGCGAGTTGGAGTAGGTGAAGCTGAAGTTGGCAGGGTCGTAGGGCATGGGCTTCTTCGAGGCGATGCCTACGCGCAGGTTGCTCAGCGAGAAGTTGCTTTGTATGGAGCTTTCGCGGGCGATGTGCATCAGCGAATCGCGCTCCTGCCGGGTGGCGAGGGCGTCGATGGCATCGCCGAGGAGCATGTCTTTGTCGAGCGGGTTGTAGCGCGGGGTGGTGGTCTCGCGGGCATAGGAGTAGTAGATGGGGGCGTTGAGCTTCGCCTGTCGGGGGAAGAAGCGTCCGAGGTCGAACGAGGTGGTGACGTTGTACTGGTAGTAGTCGTCCAAGCGCCGTTCGCTCACGCTCTGCTCCAGTCCGCCGAAGCCTGCCGTCTCGACGTGTCCGCCCAGATTGATGCTGCCGATGTCGGAGAGCTGCATGTGGAGGTTACCTTGTGCCGCCCATCCGCCCTCCTCGTTGAACTCGCTCAGGCGCAGCTCGTTGACCCACACCTCTGCCGACTTCACCGAGCGGGCGTTGTTGCGCACGCCGATCATAAGCGTCTTCACCTCTGCCAGCGAGGGGTTGCCGATGATGCTGATGCGGTTGGCAGGGCGGTCGGGGTCGTACTCGGAGTAGAGCTTGACGTACGACACGCCGCTGCCCGCGATGCCTTTGAGCCGGTTGCGCTGCTGCTTGACGGCGGTGAGCAGTTTCAGGTCGATGTCCAAGTTGTTCTCCTTGCGCCACACGGCTTCGCAGCCGGCGGTGGTGTTGCCGTTGTACTCTCCGTGGGGGGTGAGGGTGAGGGGGATTTCATATTCGTAGTAGTTGCTGCGGTAGTCCGAGCCGAGGCGGATGAAGACGGACAGCTCGCCGTTTTGCGGGTCGGTCTCCATGTCGGGCAGGGCTTCGGCGTGGGCAAACATCTGCAAGCGGTGGTAGCGGCGCATGTCCATCGCGCTGTTTTTGTAGACGGCGCGGGC
>JAISGR010000061.1 GCA_031262995.1 Prevotellaceae bacterium
CGAACAGCATCTCCGTGCCTACGAGAATCAGCAGAAACAGATAGAATATACCGAAGCTTTTATTGAGCGGTTTCGTTACAAAGCCACCAAATCCGTGCAGGTGCAGAGCCGCATCAAGCAATTGGAAAAGATTGAACGCATCGAGGTCGACGAAGAGGACAATACAGCCCTGCGACTGAAGTTTGTCTGTACCGGCAGGAGCGGAAACTATCCGCTCATCTGCGAGGATGTGCGGAAGGCGTATGGCGGGCATGTCATCTTTCACGATGTCAATCTTACCATCCATCGGGGAGAGAAAGTGGCATTCGTGGGCAAAAACGGCGAAGGAAAGTCCACCTTGGTGAAGTGCATCATGGGCGAGATAGCCGACTATACGGGCAAGCTCGCCCTCGGGCACAATGTGCGCATCGGCTACTTCGCGCAGAATCAGGCGCAAATGCTCGACGAAAGCCTCACGGTGTTCGATACCATCGACCGTGTGGCAACAGGAGAAATCCGTACACAGATACGCAACATACTGGGCGCATTCATGTTTGGCGGCGAAGCCTCCGACAAAAAGGTGCGCGTACTGTCGGGCGGCGAACGCACCCGGCTGGCAATGATAAAACTGCTGCTCGAACCGGTGAATTTCCTCATTCTCGACGAACCGACCAACCACCTCGATATGCGCTCGAAAGATGTGCTGAAGGAGGCAATACGCGATTTCGACGGCACGGTGATTCTTGTCAGTCACGACCGCGACTTCTTGAACGGATTGGTAAGCAAAGTGTACGAATTTGGAGGCGGACAAGTGAAAGAACACCTCGGCGGCATCTACGACTTCCTGCAAAAGAAGCAGATTGAGAACCTGAACGAACTGAACACACACAGCGACAAGCCCAAAGAAGAGACGGATGCTTCGACCATCCTCCCCGCATCCGCCGACAGCCGCCTGAACTACGAAGAACAGAAAGAAAAGAACCGGCAGATAAAGAAAATGGAACGGCAAGTGAGCGACTGTGAGACTGAAATTTCCGAACTGGAAGCTGCCGTTGCCATTGTCGAAGCGCGCATGACCACTCCCGAAGGAGCTGCCGATGTGTCGCTCTACGAACGCCACACCCGCCTGAAGCAACAGCTCGACGGCGTGATGGAAGCTTGGGAAGAAACAATTAACAATCTAAATAGATTAAAGAGATGAAAGTTATGAAGTATTTACCACTTGTTGCAGCCGGGCTGATGGCTACGGGTTGCAACACAGGCAAGCAATCGGGCGGGCTGACTGCCGGCATCAACCTTGCCAATCTTGACACTACCGCCCTGCCGGGAACGGATTTCTATCAATATGCCTGCGGAGGATGGATGAAGAGCCATCCGCTTACGGGCGAATATGCCCGCTACGGCTCGTTCGACCAACTGGCAGAGAACAACACCGTGCAAGTGCACGACCTCATCGAAGAGGTTGCCGCCGGACAGCAAGCCGACGGCACAAACGCCCGAAAGATTGCCGACTTCTATCGCACCGCCATGGACAGCGTGAAACTGAATGCCGACGGCGCCAAACCGTTGAAGGAGTTTCTCGACAAGATAAGTGCGCTCCGCTCTCCGAACGATGTGCCTCCTGTCGTGGCTACGTTGGGACGGATGGGACTCAGCCCCTATTTCAACCTCTATGTAGGTCCCGACGATATGAACAGCCGGGTCAATATCGTTCACCTATACCAAGGCGGGCTGGGTATCGGTCAGCGCGACTATTATCTGGAAAATGATGCACGCACCGTGGCTATCCGCGATGCTTATCGGAAGTACGTTGCCAACCTGTTCAGCCTGGCTGGCTTCGATGAGGTCTATACGCAGAAAGCCGTGCAAGCCGTGATGGACATCGAAACCCGCCTTGCCAAGGCATCGCGCTCGCGCGAGGAGCTGCGCGACCCCCGTGCCAACTATAACAAGAAGAGTCTGGACGAATGGATGAAGGCATTGCCGGCATTCAACTGGAATCAGTATCTCGCAGTGGCAGGATTGGAGAACCTCAAAGAGCTGAACATCGGTCAACCCGACTTTGTCGAAGCGGTCATGACGATGATCAATACCCTTCCGCTCGACGAACAGCTGGCTTATCTGCAATGGAATGTCATCAGCGGGGCTTCCAGTTGCTTGAGCGACGACTTTGTGACAGAGAACTTCAACTTTTACAATAAAGCCATGTCGGGAACCACCGAAATGAAACCCCGCTGGAAGCGCGCCGTAAGTGCCGTACAAGGCGCACTCGGCGAAGCTGTGGGACAGCTTTATGTGGAGAAATATTTCCCTGCCTCCGCCAAGGAACGCATGACGACGCTGGTAAAGAATCTGCAAATATCATTGGGCGAACGCATCAAAAATCTGGCGTGGATGAGCAGTGAAACCAAAGGGAAAGCATTGGACAAACTGGCTGCATTCCATGTAAAGATTGGTTATCCCGACAAATGGAAAGATTACACTGCCATGAAGATTGCCGGCGACTCTTATCTGGCAAATGCGATACGTGCCAATGAGTGGGCATACAACGACATGGTAGCCAAGGTGGACAAACCCGTCGATGCCGACGAATGGTTCATGACACCGCAAACGGTAAACGCTTACTACAATCCCACCACCAACGAGATTTGCTTCCCCGCAGGCATCCTGCAATATCCCTTCTTCGACATGACCGCCGACGATGCCTTCAACTACGGCGCTATCGGCGTGGTCATCGGACACGAGATGACGCACGGATTCGACGACCAGGGACGTCAGTACGACAAAGACGGCAACCTGAAAGACTGGTGGACTGCCGATGATGCCAAAAACTTTGAGAAGCGTGCCCAAGTGATGGTCGCTTTCTTTGACAGCATCGAGGTGGCGCCGGGCATCCATGCCAACGGGCAAGTGACACTGGGTGAGAACATTGCCGACCACGGCGGTCTGCAAGTGGCATATCAGGCATTCAAGAACGCCACTGCCGCCGCACCCCTGTCCGATAAGGAGGGCTTTACCCCCGAACAACGCTTCTTCCTTGCCTATGCCGGTGTCTGGGCAAACAACATCCGTCCGGCAGAGATCGAACGCCGCACCAAAATGGACGAACACTCGTTGGGCAAATGGCGCGTCGACGGTGCACTGCCGCATATCGGCGCTTGGTATGATGCGTTCCACATCACGCCCTCCGACCCGATGTATCTGCCGGCAGATAAGCGGGTGTCCATCTGGTAAGCGTCGTATATTAACCGCATGAGGTAGAACACCCCCTTTAACACCAATAAAATAAATAGATTCATTACAGTGTGCTATAAATCAAATTAATAGACTACTTTTGTCCAAATTTTAAGTGTAACTGAAAAATTGGACAGATGGACGTTAATATGTTTATTAATAGGGATTTGGGATACGTAATACGCAATATGTTACAGCATTATCCGGTAGTTACCCTAACCGGTCCGCGGCAATCGGGTAAAACCACGCTGTGTCGCGAGCTGTTTCCGGAATTGCCTTATGTGAATTTGGAAAGCGTCGACACTTTGCGGCGTATTCAAGAGGATGTGAATCTGTTTTTCGAGGCATATCCCGAAGGCGTCATCATAGACGAGGTACATCATTTACCACGCTTGTTTTCAGATATACAGGTGATTGTCGACGAAGACCGTTTTCGTGGAAACGTCAAACGAAAGTTCATTGTGACCGGTAGCAGCAACTTTTCCCTGTTGGAGAAAATAACCCAGTCGATGGCTGGACGTACCTCCGTATTAACCTTGTTGCCATTGTCTGAAAGAGAATTGCAACATGCCGGCATAGATGCGGAGACTAACCGGCTTATTTTGAATGGCGGATACCCCGCCGTCTGGAAGAGTGAGTCGATCCGTAAGCAGTTGTATGGAGATTACTCTACGACATATATTGAACGCGATGTGCGAAATCTCGTCAACCTGAAAGATTTGTCGGCTTTTCAGATTTTCATCAGGCTGTGTGCCGGACGTATCGGTACAGAGTTCAACGCATCAGCGCTGTCGGTTGCCGTGGGTGTCAGTGTGAATACCATCCGGCATTGGTTGAGCGTATTGGCGGCATCATATACCATCTACCTGCTTATGCCTTATCATGCCAATATCGGGAAACGATTGACCAAGACTCCCAAACTCTATTTCTACGACACAGGTCTTGCTTCTTATTTTTTAGGTATAGAAACCGAAGAACAACTCGCTACACACCCTTTGCGTGGCGCACTGTTTGAAAACATGGTGATCAACGAAATAAAGAAAGAGAGTTTGAACAGCGGCAACGACGAACCTTTTTATTTTTATCGGGATAAAACCGGACGCGAAATAGATCTCATACGAATGACCGGATTAGAGGTGGAGGCTTATGAAATCAAAGCCAACAAAAGTTTTAGCGCTGACTACTATAAGCACCTGAAATATTTCAGGGAATTGACAGGTAAATCGTTAATACGAACAGCGGTGATCTATGACGGAGCCGAACGGCAGCCTTATCGCATGAATGGTCTGTATAACTTCCGTGAGTTTAGCATTTATGATAAGACATTGACATCGCTGATATGACCTGGATAAACGCTGATCCCCGTCATATAAATCAAGAAAATACGCAAAATAATGTAGAACGAGGTAGTGATTTAATCAACATTTTATATACCTTTGCGCTTCCATTTACAACATAGTTTACCATGTCTGAAAGAAAGAGAATAAAAACTGCTTTGATTTCGGTGTATCATAAAGAAGGTTTGGATGAAATTATCACTAAACTGCATGAAGAGGGGGTCACTTTCCTTTCAACGGGAGGAACCCGCCAATTTATTGAATCACTGGGATATCCATGCCGAGCAGTGGAAGAGCTAACCGGCTATCCCTCCATTCTGGGAGGAAGAGTAAAGACCTTGCATCCCAAAGTGTTCGGAGGCATTCTGGCACGACGGACACAGGAGCAAGACTTGCTGCAGATTGAAAAATACGAAATCCCCGAAATAGATTTGGTTATTGTCGATTTGTACCCCTTCGAGGCGACTGTTGCGTCGGGTGCCGGCGAAGCATCAATCATTGAAAAGATAGACATCGGAGGCATCTCACTCATCCGTGCCGCAGCCAAAAACTATAACGACGTGGTGATTGCGGCTTCGCAAGCCCAATATCAGCCCCTGCTCGATATGCTCATGGAGCATGGCGCCGAAACCACCCTCGAAGAACGCCGTTGGTTTGCCAAAGAGGCGTTCGCTGTTTCTTCGCACTATGACACTGCCATCTTCAACTACTTCGATGCGGGCGAAGGCGCTGCTTTCCGCTGCTCGGTCAACAACCAGAAGACCTTGCGCTACGGCGAAAATCCGCACCAGCAGGGATATTTCTACGGCAATCTGGAGGCGATGTTCGACCAGATTCACGGAAAGGAGATTTCCTACAACAACCTGCTCGACATCAACGCCGCAGTCGACCTGATAGACGAATTTCCGGAGACTACCTTTGCCGTGCTCAAGCACAACAATGCCTGCGGACTGGCTTCCCGTCCCACCGTGCTCGAAGCGTGGAAGGATGCACTGGCAGGCGACCCCGTATCGGCATTCGGAGGGGTACTCATCACCAACGCCGTGGTCAACAGAGAGGCGGCAGAGGAGATTCATAAGATATTTTTCGAAGTGATTATTGCGCCCGACTATGACGTGGACGCACTCGAGATACTCGGGCAGAAGAGAAACCGCATCATCCTGGTGCGCAAGCCCGTTGCGTTGCCCCGCCGGCAGTTCCGCTCGCTGCTGAACGGCTTGCTGGTGCAGGAACGCGACCTCAACATCGAAACACCTGCCGACCTGAAGACCGTTACGCGAAAAGAACCCACCGGACAGGAGATTGAAGACATGCTCTTTGCCAACAAAATAGTGAAGAACAGCAAGTCCAACTCCATCGTACTGGCAAAAGGCAAACAGCTGCTTGCCAGCGGCGTGGGACAGACCTCGCGCGTGGATGCGCTCAAGCAAGCCATCGAAAAGGCAAAAAGCTTCGGCTTCGACCTGCACGGTGCAGTGATGGCATCGGATGCCTTCTTCCCCTTCCCCGACTGCGTGGAGATAGCCGACAAGGAGGGAGTGACCGCGGTGATTCAGCCCGGAGGCTCTATCAAAGACCAACTTTCGTTCGACTACTGCGATGAGCATGGCATGGCGATGGTGACAACCGGTATCCGGCACTTTAAACACTGACCCGTATGCGCAATGATTTGACGCATACTTCGAGATGCCTTTCAATATAAACCATTAAAATAATAACTGGAATTCAATGGGCTGGTTTTCTTTTACACAAGAAATAGCGATGGACTTGGGTACAGCCAATACCATCATTACTGCAAACGGAAAGATCGTCGTGGACGAACCCTCGGTGGTGGCGCTCGACCGTCGAACAGATAAAATGATTGCCGTGGGCGAAAAGGCAAAGATGATGCACGAAAAGACCCACGAAAATATTCGTACCATCCGACCGCTGCGCGATGGCGTGATTGCCGACTTCTATGCCTGCGAACAGATGATACGCGGCTTAATCAAAATGGTCAATACGCGCAATCACCTCTTCTCGCCCTCGCTGAGGATGGTTATCGGCGTGCCCTCGGGCAGTACGGAAGTCGAGCTGCGTGCCGTGCGCGACTCTGCCGCACATGCCGGCGGACGCGATGTCTATCTGATATTCGAACCCATGGCGGCTGCCATCGGTATCGGCATTGATGTCGAGGCTCCCGAAGGAAACATGATTGTCGACATTGGCGGCGGCTCTACCGAGATTGCCGTTATCTCGCTGGGCGGTATCGTTTCCAACAACTCCATCCGCATTGCCGGCGATGACCTCACCTCCGACATTCAGGAGTATATGAGCCGGCAGCACAACGTGAAGGTGAGCGAACGCATGGCGGAGCGCATCAAGATCAATGTCGGCGCAGCCTTGACGGAACTGGGCGAAGATTCTCCCGAAGACTACATCGTGCACGGTCCTAACCGCATTACCGCCCTGCCCATGGAGGTGCCCGTGTGCTATCAGGAGGTGGCGCACTGTCTGGAGAAATCTATCTCGAAGATAGAGACCGCCATCTTGAACGCATTGGAAAACACGCCGCCCGAACTCTACGCTGACATTGTGCACAACGGCATCTACCTGGCAGGTGGAGGCGCACTGTTGCGCGGATTAGACCGACGGCTGACGGATAAAATCAATATCCCCTTCCACATTGCCGAAGACCCGCTTCATGCGGTAGCCAAAGGAACAGGGGTGGCACTGAAGAATGTAGACCGCTTCTCCTTCCTTATGCGCTAAACATTTATGCAGAATCTACTGAACTTCCTGCTCAAATACAATTACTGGTTTCTCTTTCTGCTGTTAGAGATAGCCAGTTTTGTTTTGTTGTTCCGGTTCAACAATTACCAGCAGGGTGTCTTCTTCTCCTCAGCCAACGGCGTGGCGGGGAAGATGTACGACCTCTCAGGCTCGGTCTCTTCGTACTTCCACCTGAAGGATGTCAACGAAGACCTGCTCGACCGTAATGTATGGCTGGAGCAGCGCATTGCCTCGCTGGAAAAGACGTTGAAGGAGCGGGGGATGGATTCGGTAGCACTGCGCAGCCTTGCCGACATACAGGCAGGCGATTACACGATATACAAAGCCAATGTGATAAAGAACAGCCTGAACCGTGCCGACAATTATCTCACGCTCGACAAGGGCGAGGATGCCGGCATCCGTCCCGAGATGGGGGTGGTTGATGCCAACGGCGTGGTGGGTATTGTCTATAAAACATCGGCGCACTATGCTACCGTCATCTCGTTGCTCAACAGCAAGTCGAGCATCAGTTGCAAAATCACGGGAAGCGACTACTTCGGCTACCTGAAGTGGGAGTACGGCGATTCGCAATATGCCTACATGCGCGATTTGCCGCGCCATGCCGAGTTCAACCTCGGCGATACGGTGGTCACCAGCGGCTACTCCAATGTGTTTCCGGCAGGCATCACGGTGGGCACGGTGGCAGACATGTCCGATTCGCACGACGGCTTATCCTATCTGCTGAAGATCAAGCTGGCTACCGACTTCGGCAAAGTGGGCGACGTGCGGGTCATCGCCCGCACCGGTCAGGAGGAGCAGAAGCGCTTGGAGGCGCAGGAATAATCAGTAATCCCGAAGCATCGTGTTAGTCAATTATCTACATAAGATAGGATGGTTTGTCGGTCTGGTGCTCTTGCAGGCGCTCATCCTGAACAATGTGCACATCGGCGGCTATGCCACCCCTTTCCTTTACATCTATCTGATACTGAAGTTCGATTCGGAAACGAAGCGCAACAGCCTGATGCTGTGGGCATTCTTCTTGGGACTGACTGTCGACATCTTCTCGGACACGCCGGGCATGAACGCGGCAGCTACCGTGCTGCTGGCTTTTGTGCGCCCCTTCTTCCTGCGGCTGTTCACGCCGCGCGACATCCTGGACAACATGGTGCCGGGCATTGTCAGCATGGGATTCCTGCCTTTCCTGAAGTATCTCTCGGTGTGCGTGCTGGTGCATCACACGGTGTTGCTGCTTGTCGACTCCTTCTCGTTTGCCCACCCGGGCGTATTGCTGCTGCGAATTGCCACCAGTACGGTGATCACCATTGCCTGCATCATGGCAGTTGAAGGTTTGGAGAGCAGGTAATGGCAAAAGATTATACGTACGAGGGACGGAGATTTGTGATAGGCGGCATCGCCGTTGCCATCGTACTCATCTATGTGATACGGCTCTTCTCGTTGCAGGTCACCACCGATATGTATAAGAAGAATGCCGACAGCAATGCTTTTCTCAACAAGATACAATATCCGTCGCGCGGCGCCATCTACGACAGAAACGGCAAGTTGCTTGTCTTCAACCAGCCCGCCTACGACATCACCTTCGTGCCCCGCGAAGTCACCGATCTCGATACCGTCGACTTCTGCCGCACGCTCAACATCACGCGCGAGCAGTTTGTCCGCCGCATGGACGATGTGCGCAACCGCCGCATGAATCCGGGCTACTCCCGCTATACCCAGCAGGTGTTCATGACGCAGCTTTCTGCCGAGGAGAGCGGCGTGTTTCAGGAGAAGCTGTTCAAGTTTCCCGGGTTCTCCATACAACGACGCACCATCCGCCAGTACTCTTATGATGCTGCCGGTCATACGCTGGGTGACATCGGCGAAGTCTCGATGCGCGACATCGAGAAAGACGACTACTACATCCGGGGCGACTATATCGGCAAGCAGGGCATCGAACGCTCTTACGAGCAGTATCTGCGCGGCGAAAAGGGGGTCGAAGTGCTGCTGCGGGATGCCCACGGACGCATTCAGGGGAAATACATGGACGGCAAGAACGACCGCCCGTCTGTCCCCGGCAAGAACCTGACGCTGGGCATGGACATCGAGCTGCAGCGGCTGGGCGAACGGCTGATGAAGCACAAGATCGGCGCCATTGTAGCCATCGAACCCGAAACGGGGGAGATTCTCTGCATGGTGTCCGCCCCCACGTTCGACCCGCACCTGATGATCGGCCGTCAGCGGGGCAAGAACCACCTGATGTTGCAGCAGGACAAGCAGAAGCCGTTGCTCAACCGTGCCATCATGGGCGTCTATCCGCCCGGGTCGACCTTCAAAACCACGCAGGCGCTGACGTTCCTGCAAGAGCACATCATCCAGCCGGCAACGATGTTCACCTGCTCGCACGGGTTTGTCTACGGCAACCTGCGGGTGGGATGTCACGCACATGCCTCGCCGCTGGCGCTGATACCTGCCATTGCCACCTCGTGCAATGCCTATTTCTGCTGGGGACTGTTCCGCATGTTCGGCGACCGCAAGTACGGCTCGGCGCAGAGCGCCATCACCGTGTGGAAAGACCACGTTGTGTCGCAGGGCTTCGGCTACCGGCTGGGCACCGACCTGCCTTCGGAACAGCCGGGCTTCATCCCCAATGCCAAGTTCTATGACAAAGCCTATCGCGGCTCGTGGAACGGGCTGACGGTCATCAGCATCGCCATCGGGCAGGGCGAGGTGCTTGCCACGCCGTTGCAGATGGCAAACCTGGCTGCCACCATTGCCAATCGGGGCTATTACGTCACGCCGCACATCGTCAAGGAGATTCAGGACGAGCACGTCGACACGCTTTACACCAATCGCCGCTATACCTCCATCGACCGCGAACACTACGAAACGGTGGTGGAGGGCATGCGTGCCGCCGTCACCGGGAGCACCGGCAGCGGCACCTGCCGCATTGCCGGCACCATCCTGCCCGGCGTGGAGGTGTGCGGCAAGACCGGTACGGCACAGAACCGCGGACACGACCACTCCGCCTTTATCGGCTTCGCCCCGATGAACAATCCCAAGATCGCCATTGCCGTCTATGTGGAGAACGGCGGCTGGGGAGCCACCTACGGAGTGCCCTATGGCGCCCTGCTGATGGAACAGTATCTCAACGGCAAACTGTCGCCTGCCAGCGAAGCCCTGGCGGAGGAGTACAGCCAACAAATCATCAACTATGGCGACGAAGAGAGATAGCGTATGGCGGTCGCTCGACTGGACGACGATCGGACTCTACCTGCTGTTGATCACCGTGGGATGGCTCAGCGTGTGCGGCGCCAGCTATGACTACGGCGACCGCGAGTTCTGGGACTTCTCGACGCGTGCCGGCAAGCAGCTGGTCTGGATTGTCTGCTCGTTCGGGCTGGCGTTTGTGCTGCTGATGCTCGACGATGCCGTCTACGACACGTTTGCTTTCCTGATATATATAGGGCTGATGGCGCTGCTGGTGGTCACCGTCTTCATTGCGCCCGAAACCAAAGGGTCGCGCTCATGGCTCATCCTGGGACCGGTCAGCCTGCAACCTGCCGAGTTTGCCAAGTTTGCCACCGCCCTGGCGCTGGCGAAATACATGAGCGTCTATTCGTTTACGATGCGCAGCTGGAAGCACGTGCTGGGGGTGGTTGCCTTGATCTTGCTGCCCATGCTGCTGATTGTGATGCAGCAGGAAACGGGGTCGGCGCTGGTCTATCTGGCATTCTTTCTGGTGCTCTACCGAGAAGGCATGCCGGGCGCGGTGCTCTACGCCGGAGTGTGCGCAGTGGTCTATTTTGTGGTCGGCATCCGCTTCGACGATGTGTTTATCGCCGACACCCCCACGCCGACAGGCACCTTTGTGGTGCTGCTCATCGTGCTGCTGTCGGCGGCAGGCATGGTATGGGTCTATCTGCACCGGATAACGCCGGTGCGCAACATCCTTGTGGCGGTAGCGGCAACGCTGGCGGTGGGGTATGTGGTCTCCGAATACCTGGTGCCGTTCAATCTGATATGGATAGAGTGGGGGTTGTGCCTGTTGCTGACGGGCTATCTGCTCTTTCTGTCGCTGCGCGAACGCCGGATCGTCTACTTCCTGATCGGGTTGTATGCCGTAGGGTCGGTGGCGTTTCTCTACTCTTCGGGTTATTTCTTTAACCGCGTGCTCGAGCCGCACCAGCAGACGCGCATCGAGGTGGTGCTGGGCATGAAAGAAGATTTGACAGGTGCGGGCTATAACGTCAACCAGTCCAAGATAGCCATCGGTTCGGGCGGACTGACGGGCAAAGGATTCCTGAACGGCACGCAAACCAAGCTGAAGTATGTGCCCGAGCAGGACACCGACTTCATCTTCTGCACCGTGGGCGAGGAGCAGGGGTTCGTAGGGGCTACGGTGGTCTTGCTGCTCTTCCTGGTGTTCATCATCAGGCTGATGGTGCTGGCAGAGCGGCAGCCCACAGTGTTCGGACGGGTGTACGGCTATTCGGTGGTGAGCATCTTCCTCTTCCACCTGTTCATCAATATCGGGATGGTGCTGGGGCTGACACCGGTCATCGGCATCCCGCTTCCCTTCTTCAGCTACGGCGGTTCTTCGCTGTGGTGATTCACCCTCTTGCTCTTCATCTTCCTGCGCATTGATGCCGGCAGGAAAAAACAGTTCGACTGGTATTAATCTTGCGCGATTAGGCTCACGCAGGTTGCTCTATTAGGCTTGAGCAGATTGCTCTATTAGGCTTGAGCAGTTTGCTCTATTAGGCTTGAGCAGTTTGCGGCATTAGGCTACCGCAGTTTGCGGCATTAGGCTACCGCAGTCTGCTGTATTAGGCTACCGCAATCTGCTGTATTAGGCTACCGCAGCTTGCTATATGAGCACAAAGAGAAGGCTACACCCAGTCATAAAGGTGTAGCCTTTCTTGTCATTGGGCAGCAATAGTGTACTGCCTTACGGTTCGGGATGTTTCACAACATCGCCTTGCGTGTCGCATAATTGTTTTTCGATGAGTTTCACAACTCAAGCTCTCTTTCCGCTTGTGTTATTCGGCAACCATGACAACGACGCGGTTCCAGTTGTTGGTGGCGAACAGCTGTTCGTCGCCTTGCATACTGCCCACCGTGAGGCGGTTGCGGTCGATGCCATATTTCTCTGTGAGCATTTTCACTACCGAGTCGGTGCGTTCCTTAGCCAGTCGCAGGTTGATTTCCCGGCTGCCTGTGCCTGTGTCGGCATAGCCGGTCACGGTGACTTGGGTGTCGGGGAACTTCTTCATATACTCGGCAATAGCCAGCACATTCTTCTCTTCGCGACCGGACACTTGGGTCTGTCGGATGTCGAAGGAGACGTAGGCTTGCAAGCCGCGCACCTCTTTGGTTACCGGCGGACACTCCTCCTTGACGATCACGGTGTCGACCCGCTGTTCGGCGGCAGCCTGTGCTTGGGCACGCGCTTCGTTGACCAGTGCGTTCACCTCTTCCGGCGAATAGGGAACGTCGATAACCTCTTCGGAGACACAGGTGAGGCACTTGTAGTTCGTACCTATCCGGTAGGTGAAGCCGATGCCCAGCGTGATGTACGAGTCGAACGAGTGGTCGTTCAATCCGTTCCAGCGGTCGGACGCACCGTTGACAAGGGCTTCGATGTTCAGGTCGAGCGCTTCGTTCATCCGGAAGGCGCCTTGTAGACCCAGCCGTCCCATGAAGCTGCTCATCACGTTGCCGGTGAAGGTTCGGTTGAGACCGATGCCGCCGATGAGGCTGACATCGAACAGCCGTTCGGGATAGAGGCGGATGAGCTGGCTCAGGTTCATCAACCCGTCGACGGTGGCGGCGCCATAGAAGAAGCCGCGTGCCTGTCCGCTTGTTTCGGAGCCGGCGCGTCCGTTCCAGCCGCTCACCGCCAGGCGTGCGCTCCATACGGGTGAGAACTGTTTGCCGCCGGCTATGGTGCCGTAAGGCGCCAACAACTGTCCGATACCGGTGTTACCGGTAGAATAGGAGGCACCCAATTGTCCCTGAACAAACCAGGGGTTCGGGTTGCGCTTCACCTCACTGTTCTGTGCCTGTACACTCAGTCCGGCAGTTGCCAGCGCCAGGATGCAGATAATCATACTGTGTTTCATACGCTATAGTTTTGATAGACTTGCTTCTGCCTGTGCCCGGTCGGCGCTGTTCAGGTGGCTGCCATACTGATTGTAGATGTATTCGCCCACCACATTGTCGCGGTTGAGGAGTATCTGTTGGCGGTAGTAGTTCGAGAAGAGCGTGTGCAGCGCTTCGGAGGAGATGGCAGGTTGCTCGCGCACCTCGTCCCTGCATCCCTGCAAGCCGTTGAGGAACGCTTGCAAGGCACGGTTGAGCGGAGTGCCCGATGTGTTGATATACTCGTTCAGCGATACCGACACCCGTCCCTGCTCTACCACAACCGGCATGTCGACGCGGTCGGTCGAATCGCCGGGGGCTTGCATGTGGATGAGGCATACCTGCGGCGCAGGCAGGCTGTCTGTCCACACCAAGTCGAACCGTCCGTTTTCAATGGGCGCCGTGAGCAGTGTCTTCCCCCGAAGGTCGGTCAGCATCGCCGAAGGATACTCCTTGTAGGTGGTGATGCCTTCGATGCGGCATCCCTGTCTCTCCTGCCGGCAGGCATTGTTCAGACAGCCGATGGTCAGGCAGCCCCACACCGCAAGCGCGAGGTGAAGCAAGTGCTTCTGTTGTTTCATTGGATCAATCTGTTTACTGTGAGAATGATGTGTGAACGACATGCCGATGCGGATGCACCGGCACATCGTCACACATCATCACAACAATGTATCTTGTTTTAGAATCTGAACCCGAGGGTGATCTTCGGCATGTCGAACACCTTGATGTTGTGGTGCGACAGGTTGTATTGGTCGAATCCTTTCGGACAGATTTGAATCACGTCGTAGCGGTAGGCTGCGGGTTGAAACTCCAGTCCGAGTATCAGCCCTTTGGCAAGGCTGTACTCCACTCCTGCGATGGCGGCTCCGCGGATGCCGAACAGCTGTCCGGCTTTTCCGGCGGCGTAGTAGACCTGTGTGGGCAGACCTTCGTCGTCGTCGGTGGTGTCGTCGTCATACAGGTTGCCTGTATACGGCTCGGTGGTTTCAATGCGTGCCATTTGGAATCCCGCTGCGACCCCTATATAAGGCAAAATGCGTGGGTTGCTCGTTTTGAAATAGTGGTTGCTGCCGATGGTGGCATACCAGTTGTTGGTCATTTGCGCGTTGACGTACTTCTGTGCGGGGACAATCATGTCGGGCACCGACTCGTAGTCGCCCTCAATGAAATCCCTCTTGGGTGTGACGCTGATGTTCATGCCCAGTGAGAGGTTGATGTCCCAACAGTCGGAAATGAAGTATTTGGCTTGCAGACCGGCAATGTTGACCAAGCTATTGTTGTTGAGTCCGCTGATGTTCAGATAGGCATTCAAGTCGCCCGAGACATCGGTGCTTCCGTTGGGAAGTCCGATAGCCCCCTGGGTGTTGTCGTACCGGGGCAGTAGGTAAGAGGTGTGCTCGTTGTAGAACGTTCCTCCTCCTCCCAGCACCAGCGATACTTGCCACTGACCTTTGCGGGGAGCAAACACTACACGCTCTTTGCCGCCGCCGGCTTGTTGCGCCCACGAGGGCGCAACAGCTGCGGCTAACAGTAAGATTGTGCAAAGTCTTTTTATCATCTTAAAAGTTGATTTTAGTTAGCGGGGATTATTCGGCAGGGGTGGTGTCGGTACCAGTCAGTGCAGCAATTGCTTTCTGCAAAGCTTCGGTCAAGACAGCCAGTTCTTCTTGGGCAGCTTTCAACTTGGCATCGATAGCGGCTAAAGCTTCCTGTGCGACAGCTACGGCATCGTATTTACAGCTGTTCCATGCTTTCAGGTTTTCCTCTGCTATCATCAATGCGGTCTGGGCATCGAATGTGGCATCTTGTGCTGCCTCGTATGCTTTCTGCAACGTCTTCTTCAGTTCAGCAACCACCTTATCCAGATCGGCAGCATCAACATCACCAGCGCTGGCAGCATTGAGATAAGCAATAGCCAGGGCATCGTAAACCGGCTTGAGCGCATTCTGCTCCCTATTTGCTTGCTCTATCTTTTCGTCAATGGCAGTGAAGAGTGCATCGTAAGCAGCTACCTTTTCGGTGTATGCCTTTTGAGCGGCTTTTACTTCGGCTGTATTGGCATCCAGTTGGTCGGTAATCTCTTTGATGGCTGCATCTACCGTGGCAATAGCGGCTTTGATGACACTATCGTTGGTCAACCAAGATTCAACAATCGAATACCTGTTGTCTGCGTAGATGGATTGACCGAACAGACCGAAACTATTCCGCAGATAGTTTTCGATGACATAAGTGGGAACATAGGTATAGTCCGGATTGCTGCTATAGAAACGCTCCTCAATGTATGCCATGATGTCTTCCTTCTTCATTTCTACCAGGCGGGCAACATCCATTTCACTATTAATATATCCTTCTTTATATCCGTCACTGTATAGATATGCGCCATAAAGAGTGTTCGAATAGTCGATAATCACTCGTCTCAGGTTGGTTTTGGTAGTCAAAGTAACATCGTCAATCTTCACTTCTTTAATGGGATTGCTATTATAAGCGGTATACAATGCGCTTAAGCTATGAATACCCCACTCTTCATTAAATTTATCGAACGGTTCTTGTACAGCGGCGAATGCATCTTCAACGGCTTTCTTTGCTTTAGGTGTTTCAGCTTGTGCAGCCGTGTAGGCTTTAGCGGCATCAGCAGCAGCATCGGTCAGCGCCTTATGGGCTGCATTGGCAGCGGCGATGGCAGCGGTTTCTGCATCCTTTGCAGCAGTCATGGCTGTGGTATAAGCGGTGTCGGCAGCTGTTTTTGCAGTACTCAATGTGCTTTGATTGGTGCTCGCAGCAGTCAGGGCTGTCGAAGCCTTGGTATATGTATCCAAAGCAGAATCGTAGGGTGCTTCTCCGGCTTTTCCACCGCCAGCAACAATTGCGTCATAGTTTGCCTTTGCTGTATTGTAAGCAGTTGTAGCTGTTGCAACCTGTGCCGCAGCATCAGCCGTGGCAGTAGCCATATCAGGGAAGTTGCCTTTAACTGCTGTATTGTAAGCTTTCACAGCATTTGCATAAGCTGTTGTTTGGGCTGTTGCAGCAGCTGTTTCGGCTTTAGCTCTGTCATCATTTGCTTTGGCAATAGCCTCGGCTTGTTTCGGAATATTGTCACTTACCGCTTTGTCTGCTTTGTCTTTTGCTTCACCCTTAGCTTTTTCGTCGGCAACGGCAGCATTGTAAGCCTTCACAGCAGCGTTATACGCATTCAATGCCTTTTCCAGGTCTTCATATCCAGCCATCTTGGTGGGGTCAATGTCGGTGTTGTCGGTGGTGTACACTTCGACAGCTTTCTTCCATTTTGTCAACAGGGCTGTATAGGCTTTCTGTGCATTCTCTTTGTTTACCTTCAAGTAGTTCAACTGGTCTTTCGTCCAAGCCTTGTCGTTGTCGTTCAGTGTCCACGATTCGATCTCGGATTTCAGGTTATTCAATGATACCAATTGGATAAAACCATATTCTGGATAGTAGTAAGTACCATCGCTAAATTGATAATCATATTGCGTACCATTCATCTGCCACCTTAAATATTGGGCATAATTGTACGTGAATTCGGCAACATTATATTGATATTGATAAGGCAAGCTGCTATCGTCAATTGCGAATCCTGTACTCTTTACTGTGTACGGCTTCTCTGCCCTATATGCGTATCCATCCTGATTAAAAAATAAGGTGTCGCCATCTGCATTAACGAACCACACACCGGCAATCTCCTGTAAGTCGCTCAGTATTTTATTTCTCTCTTCAGCCAACGCACCATTGGCTTCTACAATCTGCTCGCGCTCGATGTTGAGAGCCTCCAGATTGTCACTCAGCTCTTCCGCTTTTGCTTCGTAGGCTTTGTATTGCTCTTCCCACTTGTTCACGCTTACGACGGTCGGATCGAAGTTGTCTACTTCGGCTTTGGCTACCTCTTCTGCCTGTTGGGCATAGGATAAGTTACGGTTAGCTATGATGACAGCTTTCTCCAGCTTTCTTTTGGTCGATTCCTTGGCATTTGCCTTATCCAGTGACTTCATTGCGGAAGCAAGAACTTGGGCTGCCTTTTCATAATCTTCAGCCAATCTCTCTACTTTCGCTTTTGCAGCCGTGATTTCGTTAATGAGAGGCTGTATGAATGCCTTCTGCTCATCCGTCAATGCCACCTTGGCAAGCTCCAGATTCTTCAGTGCTTCTTCGTATGCAGCTTGCTGTTTGGCAAGTTCCGTCTTTACTTTCAGTAAATCAAGTTCCAGCTGTGCTGCGGCTTTTTGTGCCTCTTGTTCTGCTTTGGCACGTGCATCGGCATACTGTGCAATGAGTTCCTCAAGTTCTGCTTTTGCTTTGTCGTTCTCAATACCTTGTGCATCGTTCAGCAACTTCTGATACTCAGCTAGGTATTGCTGTTCCAATGCTCTGGCTTGTTCGTAGGCAGCCTGTGCCTGCACGTAAGCAACTCTTGCAGCTTCTACCTGGGCTTGTGCCTGTACCAATGCGGCATCCGCCTGCAACTTAGCAGCCTTGGCAGCTTCTACGGCAACCTTAGCTCTTACCAGCTCAGCCTTAGCTTGACGCAATTCGAGGAGTCCCTCCGGCTCGCTGTTGTCAATACAACTTGTGAAGACAGGGGTCGCGCCTACCACTATGGCGGCAACGACTACATAAAACCATTTTCTCATAATTCAATAATACTTTAATTACTTTTTGGTGATTAATTCAAATTATTTATATCCATTTATTATTCACATATTCATCCGATTCCTTTATTCATATTCATCCGATTCATCCGGTGTGTCCTTCATGGGAATCGACATACAGACACTACGTTAACTATTTTCGAGTTTCGTTAGTGCGTCAAAAGTAGGGTGTAACTGATTGAGTATTGTTATGAAGCAAGATGTTTCTTCTTTTTTATTAACCCAGGTTAATTAATTCGCATTAACTTGCGTTAATCGGCAGCCGCAGAGGCTCCCATTCCGGCAAAATGAAGCCACAACCGGCTGCCGACACAGCAGAGGCAGTGCCATAAGTCGTGCTATCTTCAGCCGTATCCGAGTAGTACTCGTAGCCATATCCGAGTAGTACTCGTAGCCGTATCCGAGTAGTACTCGTAGCCGTATCCGAGTAGTACTCGCAGCCGTATCCGAGTAACGCCGCAGCGGGCATCCCCATGCAGTACACCATAATATATATATGGTACGTGGATCAGGCTTTCGCCGTCATGGGATGCTGCTTGTAGGCGATTAATACTAATTAACTCATTGCTATGGATAAAACAACTACTTTTGCGACAGAATCTACAAGTAATTACTGAATGAAATGAAGATAACAATTATCGGTGTGGGTAACATGGGTGGTGCCATTGCCCGCGGATTAGCCAAAGGAACCATTGTCTCGGCAGACGAGATCACGCTCTCCGACCCTTCGCAGGCTCACTTGGATGAGTTGAAGCTGGAATTTCCTACGTTGCACCTCTCGCACAACAATCAGGAGGCGGCTGTCGATGCGGACTACGTGATTGTGGCAGTCAAGCCCTGGCTCATACCCGAGGTCATTCGGGAGTTGAAGCTGCGCAAGCGGCAAGTGCTCATCTCGATTGCCGCCGGTATTGACTTCGAACACCTGGCAAGCTATCTGCCCGACCCGGAGATGACCATATTCCGCCTCATTCCCAACATCGCCATCAGCCATTTGCAAAGCATGACGCTCATTGCCGGTCGCAACGCCACCATGTTGCAGGAACGCACCATCCTGCGCATCTTCAACCAGATGGGACTGGCGATGATCGTCCCCGAAGAGAAGATGACGGCAGGCACGGCGCTCACCTCGTGCGGCATCGCTTATGTGCTGAAATACATTCAGGCAGCCGTGCAGGCAGGCGTGGAGATGGGCGTGTACCCCAAGGATGCCATACAGATGGTTGCCCAGTCGGTCAAGGGCGCCGCCGAACTGATGCTCAACGGCGAGAACCCGCATCCCTCTACCGAGATAGAGAAGATCTGCACCCCCGGCGGCATCACCATCAAAGGACTGAACGAGCTGGAACATGCCGGCTTTACTTCCGCCATTATCAAGGCGATGAAGGCGGCAAAGTAAGATTGATGCAGGCAGCAAAGTAAGCATCGGGATGGCTCCTCGTGTTATAGAAGAATAAAAGCGCTTCAATTACGGAAAAAAATCTTTAATGCTGAGTTCCTATTCGAAGAAAGTATTACTTTTGCAGGCGCAAAACCGAGAAGATAGGTAGTAGCCGTGTGGCTGTTGTATGACGCACGCAGCACATATATATTAAGGTGAAAAGCAATTAAACAATAAAACCAATATTAAAATCAAAAAACGAAATGGCAAATTTAGATTTAAGCAAGTACGGCATTACGGGTGTGACCGAGATTGTCTACAATCCCTCGTTCGACGTACTCTTCGCCGAAGAGACCAAACCGGGTCTGGAAGGCTACGAAAAAGGTCAGGTAACTGAGCTGGGTGCTGTAAACGTAATGACAGGTGTCTACACCGGTCGCTCTCCTAAAGATAAGTTCTTCGTCATGGACGAAACCAGCAAGGACACCGTCTGGTGGACTTCGGATGCCTACAAGAACGACAACAAGCCGGTAGATGCCAAATGCTGGGCTGCGGTAAAATCATTGGCAACCCAAGAACTCTCCGACAAACGCCTCTTCGTGGTTGACGCATTCTGCGGCGCCAACGAAGGTTCGCGCCTCACACTGCGCTTCATCATGGAAGTGGCATGGCAGGCTCACTTCGTGACCAACATGTTCATCCGCCCCACAGCCGACGAACTTGCCAACTTCGGCGAACCCGACTTTGTCATCATGAATGCCTCGAAAGCCAAAGTAGAGAACTACAAAGAGCTGGGCTTGAACTCCGAAACTGCCGTAGTCTTCAACCTCACGGAAAAGATTCAGGTCATCCTCAACACCTGGTATGGCGGCGAGATGAAGAAGGGCATGTTCTCTTACATGAACTACCTGCTCCCGCTCAAAGGCATGGCTTCCATGCACTGCTCTGCCAACACCGACATGGAGGGACAAAACACCGCCATCTTCTTCGGTCTGTCGGGCACGGGCAAGACCACCCTTTCGACCGACCCGAAACGCCTGCTCATCGGCGACGACGAACATGGCTGGGACGACGATGGCGTGTTCAACTTCGAAGGCGGATGCTATGCCAAGGTCATCAACCTCGACAAGGACAGCGAGCCTGACATCTACAACGCCATCCGCCGCGATGCACTGCTGGAGAACGTAACCGTAGACGCCAACGGCAAGATTGACTTCGCCGACAAGAGCGTGACGGAGAACACCCGCGTATCGTACCCCATTTATCACATCAAGAATATCGTAAAACCCGTATCGAAAGGTCCGGCTGCCAAGCAGGTCATCTTCCTCTCTGCCGATGCCTTCGGCGTATTGCCTCCGGTATCTATCCTCGACCCCGAGCAGACCAAGTACTACTTCCTGTCGGGCTTCACAGCCAAGCTGGCAGGTACCGAACGCGGTATCACCGAACCCACTCCCACCTTCTCGGCTTGCTTCGGCGCAGCTTTCCTGAGCCTGCACCCCACCAAGTACGGCGAAGAGCTGGTGAAGAAGATGCAGAAATCGGGCGCCAAAGCCTATCTGGTCAATACCGGATGGAACGGCAGCGGCAAACGTATCTCTATCCGCGACACCCGCGGCATCATCGATGCCATCCTCGACGGCTCTATCGACAAGGCTCCTACGAAGGTCATTCCTTACTTCGACTTCGTGGTGCCCACCGAACTGCCGGGCGTAGACCCGAAGATCCTCGACCCTCGCGACACCTACGAGTGTGCCTGCAAGTGGGAAGAGAAAGCCAAAGACCTGGCTGGACGTTTCATCAAGAACTTCGCCAAGTTCGAAGGCAACGAAGCAGGCAAAGCGCTGGTGGCTGCCGGTCCCAAACTCTGAGAGGTGTTTTGTAGAAATAAATTCAATTAATCAACACGCTGAAAGTGGTTCGTTGCAAAGCGAACCACTTTTTTTATTTGCACTAATTTATCTATCTTTGCGCCCATTATAACAGCAACTTAGAATTCATGAAGAATATACGTAACTTCTGCATCATTGCCCACATCGACCACGGCAAGTCCACACTGGCAGACCGCCTGCTCGAAGCTACACACACCATTCAGATTACCGAAGGTCAGATGCTCGATGACATGGAGCTGGAGCGCGAACGCGGCATCACGATCAAGAGTCATGCCATCCAAATGGAGTACCTCCACCAGGGTGAAACCTATATCCTCAACCTGATTGATACCCCGGGACACGTGGACTTCTCCTACGAAGTGTCGCGCTCCATTGCCGCCTGCGAAGGTGCACTGCTCATTGTCGATGCCTCGCAGGGGGTACAGGCACAAACCATCTCCAACCTCTACATGGCATTGGAACACGACCTCGAAATCATTCCTGTCATCAACAAATGCGACATGCCCAGCGCCATGCCCGACGAGGTGGAAGACGAGATCGTGGAGCTGCTCGGCTGCCAGCGTCAGGAGATTATACGCGCATCCGCCAAAACGGGCATGGGGGTGGAAGAGATACTGAATGCCGTTGTGGCACGCATCCCCGCACCGCAAGGCGATGAGACCGCACCGCTTCAGGCGCTTATCTTCGACTCCGTGTTCAACTCCTTCAGGGGCATCATTGCCTATTTCAAGATAGAAAACGGCATCATCCGCAAGGGCGACAAGGTCAAGTTCTTCAATACCGGCAAAGAGTATGACGCCGACGAGATAGGCGTACTCAAAATGGACATGATTCCCCGCACGGAGCTGCGCACGGGCGACGTGGGATATATCATCTCGGGCATCAAAACCTCCAAAGAGGTAAAGGTGGGCGACACCATCACACACATCGCACGTCCCTGCAAGGAAGCCATTGCCGGCTTCGAAGAGGTCAAACCGATGGTCTTCGCCGGCGTCTATCCCATCGAGGCGGAAGAGTTCGAAGACCTGCGCTCCTCGCTCGAGAAGCTGCAACTGAACGATGCCTCACTCACCTTCCAGCCCGAATCGTCGCTGGCGCTGGGTTTCGGCTTCCGTTGCGGGTTCCTCGGACTGCTGCACATGGAAATCATACAGGAGCGGCTCGACAGGGAGTTTAACATGAACGTCATCACCACCGTGCCCAACGTATCCTATCACATCTACGACAAGCAGGGCGTCATGACCGAAGTGCACAACCCCGGCGGCATGCCCGACTCCACCCTCATCGACCACATCGAAGAACCCTACATCCGTGCATCCGTCATCACCCGCGCCGACTATATCGGTCCCATCATGACCCTCTGTCTGGGCAAGCGGGGCGAACTGCTCAAACAGGAATATATCTCCGGCAACCGTGTGGAAATCTATTACGACCTGCCGCTGGGCGAAATCGTTATCGACTTCTACGACAAGCTCAAAAGCATCTCCAAAGGATATGCCTCCTTCGACTATCATGCCAACGGCTTCCGCCCCTCCAAGCTGATAAAGCTGGACATCCTGCTGAACGGCGAACCCGTTGATGCCCTCTCGACCTTGACGCACGTGGACAATGCCTACGATCTGGGACGCCGCATGTGCGAGAAACTCAAAGAGCTGATTCCCCGGCAGCAATTCGAGATTGCCATTCAGGCTGCCATCGGCTCGAAGATTATTGCCCGCGAAACGATCAAGGCGGTGCGCAAAGACGTCACTGCCAAATGCTACGGTGGCGACGTGAGTCGCAAACGCAAGCTGCTGGAAAAACAGAAGAAAGGAAAGAAACGAATGAAACAGATTGGCAGCGTGGAGGTGCCGCAGAAAGCCTTCCTTGCCGTGCTCAAACTGGATTGACAACCCTCCGCATCACACACTAATACTTCTTGCTCTTGGTTATGCCTTCTCTTATACGAACACTCGGAAAAAACATTTCGCCCAACGTCTGGGCGAGCGTACTGCTGTTTGCCGTAGCTATCCTGGCAGCCGCAGTAGCCAACTCCTCCCTGTCGGGGATATACAACGATTTCCTGTCGCAGGAACTGCACGTGCGCATCGGCAACTTCAATCTGCTCTCGCACGGCGGACACAACCTGACCATGCTCGAGTTCATCAACGACTGCCTCATGGCGCTCTTCTTCCTCTCCGTAGGATTGGAGATCAAGCGCGAACTGCTGGTGGGCGAACTCTCGTCGGTGCGCAAAGCGTCGCTCCCGTTCATTGCCGCATGTGGGGGCATGATTATGCCGGTCGTCATCTATGCACTGTTAGCCGCCTCCGGCACCCCCGAGACGCGGGGCATGGCGATACCGATGGCTACCGACATTGCTTTCTCGCTGGGCGTGCTCAGCCTGCTGGGCAAACGGGTACCGGTGTCGCTGAAGATCTTCCTGACGGCGCTGGCAGTGGTCGACGACATCGGCGGCATACTGGTCATCGCCCTCTTCTACAGCTCGGAGGTGGCTTACGGCTACCTGCTGGCAGCCGCCGTGCTCTACCTGTTGCTCTACTATATGGGGCGGCGAGGGGTGAATCAGAAGATATACTACCTCACCATGGGCATCGTCATCTGGTATCTCTTTCTGCAGTCGGGCATACACAGCACCCTGTCGGGCGTACTGCTGGCGTTCGTCATTCCGGCACGTCCCCGGCTGAACGCAGGGAAGTACATCCGCCGCATCCGTAGCGCCATGAACACCTTCCCCATCCTGCAGACCGACAACATTGTGCTGACCAACCGGCAGATAGCCATCCTGAAAAAGGTGGAAGACGCATCCGACTATGTGGTCAGTCCGTTGCAGTCGCTGGAGAACAACCTGCACGGAGTGGTCAACTACCTCATCCTGCCCCTGTTTGCTTTTGCCAATGCAGGAGTGGTGCTGGGAGGAGACAGCTCGATCGCAGGCAATGTGTCGGTTGCCGTGGCGCTGGGATTGCTGCTGGGTAAGTTTCTGGGGATATTCTCGTTTACGTGGCTGGCTGTCAAAAGCCGGCTCACCCCCATGCCCGAGGGCATGAACTGGGGCAGCGTGTGCGGCGTGTCACTGCTGGGAGGCATCGGATTCACCGTGTCGCTGTTTATCGGCAACCTCTCCTTCTCCGACTACCCCGAACTGCTCAACCAAGCCAAGGCAGGCGTACTGTGCGGCACCGTCATGGCAGGCATACTGGGCTATGTCGTGCTTAAACGCACGTTGAGGAAATGAGCGGGATAATGCCCCAGCCTCTAATATTCCCGCATTTCTTGTTCCTTTTAAAAAACTTTATATAGCTTTGCCGCACATAAGCTTATATTACTTACTACTAAAGCAGAAAAAGCAGAAAAATATGAACCTGACAACGCTTTGCAACCGCATCTTTGTGCAATCCATACAGGATTATCACCGGACGGATCAGATTGATACCCCTATTCAAAATCCTTACTCGGAAGGAACGATTGAGCATGTGCTCTATCTGAAAAATTGGATAGATACCGTGCAGTGGCACTTGGAAGATATTATCCGCGACCCGCATATCGATCCCGCAGCCGCCCTGGTGCTCAAACGCCGGATAGACAGCTCCAATCAGGAGCGCACCGACCTGGTGGAGCGCATCGACAGTTACTTCCTCGACACATACAAAGAGGTGACACCGCTGCCCGCTGCCACCATCAATACCGAAAGCCCCGCCTGGGCTATCGACCGCCTCTCCATCCTTGCCCTGAAGATTTACCACATGAACTGCGAAGTGCAGCGCACCGATACCACCCCCGAACAACAGGCTGCCTGCCAACGGAAACTGAGCGTGCTGCTCGAACAGCAAGCCGACCTCTCCACAGCCATCGACCAATTGTTGGGCGATATTGCCGCCGGACGGAAGTACATGAAGGTGTACCGGCAGATGAAGATGTACAACGACCCCTTGTTGAATCCTGTATTATACGGAGGAAAGCCGACATGAAACTGCTGGTCATCCGCCTCTCTTCGTTTGGCGACATAGCCATGACTGTTCCGGTGGTGACCGACATAGCCCGTGCCTATCCCCAATTGGAGATTACGGTGTTGTGCAAGGAGTTTGCCAAGCCATTGTTCGACTATATGCCCGCCAATGTCCGGTTTCGGGGTGTTACCAAAGCCAATTGCAAGAACTTCTTAGGGTTGTTCCGCCTGTTTCGAACGCTGCACAAAGAGGGTTTCGACCAGGTGGCAGACCTGCACGACGTGTTGCGCAGCAAGGTGTTGCGCACCTTGTTCGCGTGGACGGGCGCCCGGGTTGCCCACATCGACAAGGGACGCAAAGGGAAACGTGCGCTGACACGCGCCAAGCATAAAGTGTTCCGCCAATTACCCTATATCCACGATTTGTATAAGGACGTATTCCACCGGTTGGGGTATCAGGCAAGCGAACAGTTTGTCTCCATCTATGACAATCGCAACGAAGCCGATTACTATCCGTTGTTAGGCACGGGTATCGACGAAACGGCATTGAACAGAGAGTTCTTAATCGGCATTGCCCCTTTTGCCGCCCACAAAGGGAAGATTTTACCCTGCGACACCATGCTCGAAGTGATTGAGCGGCTGCTTACTTATCCGCGTGTACGGATCTTCCTTTTTGGCAACGGACGGGCTGAAGAGAAAAGCTTGCTGGAGCAGTGGGCTGCCCGCCATCCCAACAACGTATATTCAACTGCCGGAAAGCTCCCCCTCAAAGATGAACTGGCATTGATGTCGCACCTGAAAGTCATGATCGTCATGGATTCTGCCAATATGCACCTGGCACGCCTCGTTCATACCGACATTGTTTCTGTCTGGGGAGCCACCCATCGGTATGCCGGCTTCTCCGAGCATTGGTCTCGGGAACGCATGGTGGAAATCAACGACCTCTCTTGTCGCCCCTGTTCCATTTTTGGGAACAAGCCGTGTCTGCGGGGCGATTGTGCCTGCCTGACCCGCATCAAGGCGGAAGATATTGTGCAGAGTGCCTTACTCGATTACGACCCTAAAGCGCCCATTCCATGAGACAGTCGTTCGGGCACCGCTTCCGCCACTGCCTGATTCGAGGACATTGTTTGCCGCACACTTGACCGGATTACACTCGACCGAAT
>JAISGR010000117.1 GCA_031262995.1 Prevotellaceae bacterium
TGCTCGCTGTACTTGCTGCGATAGCCCTCTTCGGTGCCGAACGTTTCGGGAATGTGGAAGGTGGGCATGATGGGGGCGTGGTCGATGGAGTAGGTCTCTACCTTATTTAATATCTCCACAGTGTTTGCCAAGGCTTCGGGCACGTCGGCAAACAGCTCGTTCATCTCGGCAGTGGTCTTCATCCATTCCTGCTTGGTGTAGAGCATGCGGTTGGGGTCTTCCAGGTCTTTGGAGGTGGCAAGGCATATCAGGCGGTCGTGTGCTTCGGCGTTCTCTTCGTTGACGAAGTGCACGTCGTTGCTGCATATCACCTTAATATTATAGAGGCGGGCATACTCCAGCAGCTTGGCATTGACCTGTTGTTGCAGGGGGTAGGTCTCGTGGTTGGCGCGTGTCACGGTGGCACGGTGGCGTTGCAGCTCCAGGTAGTAATCGTCGCCAAACACCCGCTTGAACCAGCGTATCGCCTCTTCGGCAGCTTCGTATTGTTCGTCTCTGATTTTTCGGGGCACTTCGCCACCCAGACAGGCGGAGCAGACGATAAGCCCCTCGTGATACTTCTCCAGATCGGCGCGGTCGGTGCGGGGACGCATGTAATGTCCCATTGTCCACGAGCGCGACACAAGTTTGACCAAGTTGTGGTAGCCCTGTATGTTCTTCGCCAGTACGATGAGGTGATAGCCGCCCATGTCGCCCTTACCGTCGCGGTCGTTCATGGTGCGCCGTGCCACGTACATCTCGCACCCGACAATGGGTTTGAACCGTTTGTCGGGGTCGGCATCCTTATTCTTCTTGTTGACGTAATTGATGAACTCCTTTATCGCGAACATGTTGCCGTGGTCGGTTACGGCTATTCCTTTCATACCATCCTTGATGGCTTTGTCGACCAGTGCGCTTACGCTTGCCTGACCGTCGAGTAAAGAGTATTGGGTATGGACGTGCAGATGAACGAAATCTTGCATATACTGTTTCCTTTAATCAAAATAAAATGAGCGGTAAAAGTACAATCTCTGTGACATCCGACAAAAAGAAAGCCCAAAAAGTTATCGCCCAACGCAGCTTTCTTTGAAAATATTTGCTCCGTCTTCAAATTAACTCTACTTTTGCCGATATTTTTGCATCTTAAAGAAACAGAACAACTTACATGCGTCGTTTAAGGAAATTAAAAAAGATACGTATTCATCGTGAAGGCACACACACGTTAGCCGGTAGTCTTCTCTTGCTACTTGTTATTAATTTCGCTCTCTATTACGGCATAGAGAATAAGATTCCGTTCTACTTATTTGCCCTGATCAGCATTGCCTCTTACGGCATGTTAGTCAACTTTTTCCGTTGCCCCATCCGCCTGTTCGGACAGGAGGATACGGAGAATATTGTCGTGGCGCCTGCCGACGGCAGGGTTGTGCTGGTAGAGGAGGTAGACGAGCACGAATACTTTCATGACCGCCGCCTGATGATTTCCATCTTTATGAGCATCGTCAACGTACATGCCAACTGGTATCCGGTGGACGGCACGGTGAAGAAGGTGGAGCACCAAAACGGTAAGTTCATGAAAGCCTGGCTGCCCAAAGCCAGTACCGACAATGAACGCTCGATGATCGTGATTGAAACGCCCGAGGGAGTGGAGGTGATGGCACGTCAGATTGCCGGAGCCATGGCACGCCGCATCGTGACTTATGCCGAAAAGGGCGAAGAGTGCTACATTGACGAGCACATGGGCTTTATCAAGTTCGGCTCGCGGGTCGATGTCTATCTGCCGCTCGGTACGGAGGTACAGGTCAAGCCCGGGCAATCCACCACCGGCAATCAGACAGTGATTGCCAAGTTAAAATAAACGCACATCATGAGTAACCCCATCACCCGCCACATTCCCAATACGCTGACCTGCCTGAACCTCACCTCCGGTTGCATTGCCTGCCTCATGGCGTTCGGGTATCGGTATGAGCTGGCATTCCTGTTTATCGTTATCGGCGCAACGTTCGACTTCTTCGACGGTATGATGGCGCGCCTGCTGAAAGCCTACTCCAACATCGGCAAGGATCTGGATTCGCTGGCAGACATGGTCAGCTTCGGGGTGGCTCCTTCGCTGATTGTCTATTCGCTGCTGCGTGAGATGACCGCTTCGTGCGCCGCCGGTACCTTCTGTTCGCTCTTGCCTTATTCGGCATTTCTGATAGCCGTCTTCTCGGCGCTCCGACTGGCAAAGTTCAATAACGACACCCGGCAAACCAACTCCTTCATCGGGCTGCCTGTCCCTGCCGATGCCTTGTTCTGGGCATCCGTGGCAGTGGGTGCGCACGACCTGCTGATGCATCCCCGATTCCTGCCGGTCTATCTGTTGGCAGTCGTGATTCTCTTTTCCGGATTGCTGGTGTCGGAGATTCCGATGTTCTCGCTCAAGTTCAAGAACCTGGGCTGGAAGGACAACAAACTGCGCTTTCTGTTCCTGCTGGTGTGCATTCCGTTGCTCGTTGGGTTGCGGACAGCCGGCTTCGCTGCCATCATCGTGTGGTATATCTTGCTTTCCCTCTTCACGGCACGCCCTGCAAAACAAAACGCTTAGTGCGTTGTTGTATAATCGATTAAACAATGATTTTAAGGAGATAGCTTATGAGTTTTCTGGGTTTGATAGCCGTTCTTTTTATCGTATTTATTCTGGTGGGCGTCAGTCTTATCGGCTCCTTTCTTCGCGCGCTGTTTGGCATCGGAAGACGCACCACTACAACCGGCACGTCGAACAACCCGGACGGGCAGGCATCGAATGCCCGCAAAGCTCCCCCCCGTCGCAAAAAGTATTTCTCGAAAGACGAGGGTGAATATGTGGAGTTCGAGGAAGTCTGATGCCCGCCCTTTCCCGTACCCTTATCGCCTCATCTCATGCTCTTGAAAGAGGGTAGGGTAGTTTTCCAGCGTTTTCTGATAGATTTCTTTGAGGAGCGTCTCCCGCAACCAACGCGATTTGTTGGCAATCTTATACTTTTTGAGGTAGCCGTCCACGATGCGCAGCTCTTCGTCGTTGAGCATGCAGCCCATCTGATGCTTTCGCAGTGAAGCACCCACAGGCTTTTTTGCCTTCGCTTTATCCTTCTTTTTGGCTACCTTGTTCATATTTCGCGCAAAAATACATTTACTTCTCCAATTGCCGTGTCGAAAAGGATTATTTTTGCGCAATAAATCCCAAATAGCATGAACATTCAATTGACCGAAACCGCCTCTACCAACCGGTACCTGACGCAACTCTGCGATGAAAAAGGCGATGCCGTGGCTGAACTGACCACTGTTACCGCCGTCAGTCAGACCGCCGGACGGGGACAGCGCGGCGCCGGATGGGAATCCGAACCCGGCAAGAACCTCACTTTCAGCTTTGTGCTCTATCCCGCCTTTCTCGAGGTGCGCCGTCAGTTTTTGTTGTCGCAGCTGGTTGCCCTCTCGGTGAAGGAGGAGCTGGACGCGTATACCGACGGCATCTCCGTCAAGTGGCCTAACGATATTTACTGGCAGGAGAAGAAGATCTGCGGCATCCTCATCGAGCACCACCTCTGCGGTTCGGTCATTGGCAGGAGCATTGTCGGCATCGGGTTGAACATCAATCAGGAACACTTTCGAAGCGACGCGCCCAATCCGGTGTCGCTGCGGCAGATCACCGGACGCACTTACGACTGTTCGCTCCTCCTGACCGGCATCATGAACCGGGTGGAAGCCTGTTACAACGCGCTCCGTGCCGACACATCGGGCGGGCAGGCGAGCTGCGTGGCACAGCACTCTGCCGAAGCCTTGTTTCGCCGCGACGGCTATCACCGCTATGCCGATGCCGGCGGCGTGTTCACTGCCCGCTTGCTGCGGGTCGACGCCGACGGACGGTTCGTGCTCGAAACCGAAGCAGGCGAGACGCGCAGCTATCTCTTCAAAGAGGTGCAGTATCTAATATGAAATACTTTATCTTCAGGCTTGGATGCACATCAGCATGAAGCCGGCGAGGCTCATGGCAGGGGGGAGTAGTTCTT
>JAISGR010000070.1 GCA_031262995.1 Prevotellaceae bacterium
TTAAGTAATTCATCTGTAGGAAGGAAAGTGGTGATGAGCGTTACCGGTCTTGCCCTTGTCCTGTTTTTAACCTTTCACATGGCGATGAACTTGGTTGCGCTGATTTCGCCGTCGGGCTATAACCTGATTTGCGAATTTCTGGGTGCCAACTGGTATGCATTAGTCGCTTCGGCGGGGCTGGCGCTGCTCGTCGTTATTCACATCATTTACGCTTTCTGGCTGACGATGCAAAATCGCAAGGCGCGCGGCAGCGAACGCTATGCCGTGAGCGAAAAGCCGAAGAACGTGGCGTGGGCTTCGCAGAACATGCTGGTGCTGGGCATCATCGTCATCCTGGGCATTGCGTTGCATTTGCTCGACTTCTGGTGCAAGATGCAGCTTCCCGAAATCATGGAGAAACTGGGCATGCACGTCGATCCCGCTACGATGGCAAACGTTGCCAACGGCATCTTCCACATCGAGCAGACCTTCAGCAATCCCGAGTTTGTGGTGCTCTATCTGCTGTGGCTTGCCGCCCTGTGGTTCCACCTGACGCACGGTTTCTGGAGCGCCATGCAGACGATGGGTTGGAACAACAAGGTATGGATCGAACGCTGGAAACTCATCTCCAACATCTATTCTACCATTATTGTACTGGGCTTTGCCGCAGTAATCATCGGATTCTACCTCCGTTCGCTGTTTGGTTGCGGAGCAGCTTGTTAACTTGTAACAGATTAAAAGAATTACATTATGACTCAGATAGATTCAAAAATACCGGAAGGACCGGTAGCAGAGAAATGGACTAACTATAAAGCCCATCAAAAACTGGTAAACCCCGCCAACAAACGCCGCTTGGATATTATCGTTGTCGGTACCGGACTTGCCGGCGCTTCGGCAGCCGCTTCGCTCGGAGAGATGGGGTTCAAAGTGCTCAACTTCTGCATTCAGGATTCGCCGCGCCGTGCACACTCCATTGCCGCACAGGGAGGTATCAATGCAGCCAAGAATTATCAGAACGACGGTGACTCGGTGTATCGCCTCTTCTATGACACCGTCAAAGGCGGCGACTATCGCTCCCGCGAAGCCAATGTGTACCGCCTTGCCGAAGTATCCAACAGCATCATCGACCAGTGCGTGGCTCAAGGTGTTCCCTTTGCCCGCGAGTACGGCGGCTTGCTCGACAACCGCTCTTTCGGCGGCGCACAGGTATCGCGCACCTTCTACGCCAAGGGGCAGACCGGACAGCAACTGCTGCTGGGCGCCTACTCCGCCCTGAGTCGGCAGGTGAACCAAGGCAACGTGAAGCTCTACACCCGCTACGAGATGGAGGATGTGGTGATGATTGACGGACGTGCCCGCGGCATCATTGCCAAAAATCTTGTGACCGGAAAGCTGGAACGCTTCGCCGCCCACGCCGTGGTGATTGCCACCGGTGGTTACGGCAACGCCTACTTCCTGTCGACCAACGCCATGGCTTGCAACTGCTCCGCCGCGATGGCTTGCTACCGCAAAGGCGCCTGGTTTGCCAATCCCGCTTACGTACAGATTCACCCCACCTGCATCCCCGTACACGGCGACAAGCAGTCGAAGCTGACGCTGATGTCGGAATCGCTCCGCAACGACGGACGCATCTGGGTACCCAAGAAACTCGAAGATGCCAAGAAGCTGCAAGCCGGACAACTCAAGGGGCGCGACATCCCCGAAGAAGACCGCGACTACTACCTGGAGCGCCGCTATCCCGCCTTCGGTAACCTCGTGCCGCGCGACGTTGCCAGCCGCGCTGCCAAAGAGCGTTGCGACAAAGGCTACGGCGTGAACAACACCGGACTGGCTGTCTTCCTTGACTTCTCCGAAGCCATCGGGCGACTGGGCAAAGAGGTGGTGGCACAGCGCTACGGCAACCTCTTCGACATGTACGAGGAGATCACCGACGAAAGCCCCTACGACAACCCGATGATGATTTATCCTGCCATCCACTACACCATGGGCGGCATCTGGGTGGACTACGAACTGATGACCTCCATCAAGGGACTGTTTGCCATCGGCGAATGCAACTTCTCCGACCACGGCGCCAACCGCCTCGGCGCTTCGGCGTTGATGCAGGGATTGGCTGACGGCTACTTCGTACTGCCCTATACCATTCAGAACTATCTGTCCGACCAGATTACCGTTCCCCGCTTCTCTACCGACCTGCCCGAGTTTGCCGCCGCCGAAAAGAGCGTGCAGGACAAAGTCAACTGGATGATGAACATCAAGGGCAAGAAATCGGTCGACTCCATCCACAAGGAACTGGGACACGTGATGTGGGAATACGTAGGCATGGGACGCACTGCCGAAGGCTTGAAGACCGGTCTGCAAAAACTGAAAGGGATTCGCAAGGAGTTTGAAACCCAACTCTTCATCCCCGGCGATACCGAAGGCATGAACGTGGAATTGGACAAAGCCATCCGCCTGTACGACTTCATCGCGATGGGCGAACTCATCGCTTACGATGCCCTGAACCGCAACGAAAGCTGCGGCGGACACTTCCGCGAAGAGTATCAGACCGAAGAGGGCGAAGCCAAACGAGACGACGAAAACTTCTTCTACGTATCCTGCTGGAACTATCA
>JAISGR010000142.1 GCA_031262995.1 Prevotellaceae bacterium
TGCCTGCCTTGGCAGTCCATTCCTTGGGCAGGGTGAAGCCGAAGGTGATGGTCTTCAGGCGACTGTAGTCCGAACTGTGCAGGCGGCGTGTGGTGGTGGTGCTGTGCATGCGCACCGAGGGGTCTTCAATGAAGACTTCGTAATTGGTAACGTCGCCGGGCTTCTTCCAGCTGTCGCGGTAGTAGACGGGGATGTTGGCCTCGAGGTCGTATCCGCCGTGCTCGGTCTTCTGTGCCCAGTTGTCGTAGCTGTAGCCGCCGAACTGGTAGGAGAACATGAATGCCAGGTCGAACCACTTGTAGCGCAGGGTATTGGTGAAGCCTCCGATGACTGCCGGCTCGGCATGTTTGTCGATGGGGATTTGATTGGCTTCGGAGGTATCCTCGGTGATCTCCTTCACATAGTTGCCGTTCTCGTCCTTGGTGTTGGTGTAGAACTGCGGCGAACCGGTTTCGGGGTTGATGCCGGCAAACTCAATCATGTAATAGGTATAGTAGGGCTTGCCTATCATGTGAATCTTGCTGCCGCTCACGATTTGTGTCTGTCCGTCGCTCAGCTTCACCACCTCGTTTTGGTTGGCAGAGAGGTTGAAGGTGGTCTCCCACATAAAGTCCTTCGTGCTGAAGTTGGTAGACGTCAGCTCGAACTCCACGCCGCTGTTGCGTACCTCGCCCACGTTGTTCAGGTAGGTGCTGAAACCGGTAACCATAGAGATAGGCATGTCCATGAGCAGGTCTTTGGTGTTGCGGGTGTAGTACTCGACGGTACCGCGCAGGCGGTTCCAGAAGCTGAAGTCGATGCCGATGTTGAAGTTGTAGTTGGATTCCCACTTCAGGTTGTAGTTGGCAATTTGCGAGGGGCTGATGCCGGGGTTACCCATGTAACCGTTGGTGAGGCTGCTCAAGCCCATGTAGCCGTAATAGTCGGAGGGCAGGGTGCCGTTCGAACCGTAGGAGGCGCGGATCTTGAGGTCGGTAAACCAGTCGCGGATGGGATCCATGAACGGCTCTTCGATGATGCGCCATGCAGCCGACAATGACCAGAAGCTGCCCCACCGGCTGTCGGGAGAGAGGCGCGAAGTGCCGTCGGTGCGGAAGCTGCCGCCCAGATAGTAACGGTCGCGGTAATCGTAGTTGGCAGTGGCAAGGTAGGAGATGAGGCGATACTCTGAGTATGAACCGCCTGCGCCTTCGACTGTACCGTTGCTCAAGCTTCCCTTGGAAGGAGAGCCGAAGTTGGTGGCAGTTCCTGATACGTAGTCATTGTAGCGATCTTCAATCTCGTAACCCACGAAGGCATCGAGGTGATGTACATCCTTGATGGTGGTCTGGTAGGTGAGCTGGTTTTTCCAGACAAGACTCTTGTACTCCCTCATGCGGGCATACATGTTGCCGTTGGTGTCGTCGCCGTTGGAGGTACGGGGGTCTGCCCAGTCTTTGGATTTCACGCCGTTGTAGTCGTAGCTCAACGTGCTGCGCAGCTTCAGGTTCTCGATGAACTCGTATTCGCCGTAGATGGTGTTGAAGGTACGGTTGACGTACTGGCGCTTCCAGTCGTAGGCTTGCGACAGGGCAGGGTTGCGGTCGCTGTTGCGGATGAACTCGCGGTTCCACGAGCCGTCTTCCAGGTAGACGGGGTCGGAGGGAACGACGCAGTTGCGCGACGAGTAGAAGGGCGACGTGTAGCTGGTGCCTTCGGAGTAGACATCCTGATTGGTGTTGCTGAAGAGCAGGTTGGCGCCCACGGTGAGGCGGTCGGTGGCTTTGAACGCGGCGTTGACACGTCCGCTGATGCGTTCCAATCCCGACTGTATGGTGATGCCCTCCTGTTTGAGGTATGCCAGCGAGGTGTAGTAGGTGAAGCGGTCTGTACCGCCCGAGATGCTGGCTTCGTAGGTCTGGTGGCTGCCTTTCTTGAAGAGCACGTCGTTCCAGTCCACATAACCGTTCCAGGGCACGGGAGCGTAGGTCTCCACCTCTTCGTCGGCGTACGCCTTGGCGTCGGCTTCGCTCTCCCCGTCGCGGATCTGTCCGCGGTAGAGGGCGTCGTAGATGTAGTTGCGCCGTTCGGCTCCGTTCATCACGGGGCGGAAGTCCATGGCGAAGTCGGAGCTGCCCCAGTCGGCTTTCAGGTTGACGACAGCTTTGCCGACCTTACCCTTCTTGGTGGTGATGATGACCACGCCGTTGGCAGCGCGCGAACCGTAGAGCGAGGCGGCGGAGGCATCCTTGATGACGTTGATGCTCTCAATGTCGTCGGTGTTGAGGGTCGACATCAGGTCGAAGCCCGAATCAGTGTCGAGCTGGTCGATGCTGCCCGACTGTACGGGCACACCGTCGATGACGTAGAGCGGCGAGTTGCTTGCGTTGAACGAACCCATACCCCGCACACGCAACGAAGCCGAAGCGCCCGGCTGACCGGACGACGAGGAGAACTGTACGCCGGTGGCATTGCCCTGCATCATGTCCATGAAGGAGGTTGTGGGAATGTTCTCCAGCTTGCCCGACTTCACCGTAGCGGCAGAGCCGGCATAAGCCGACTTCTTGATGACGCTGTAGCCGGTGACAACGACATCCTCCAGCACAGCTGCCTCCTGTTGCATCACTACGCGCAGCTCACGGGCTGCGGTGACGCGAACCTCCTGCTGCTCGTAACCGACATAGGAGATGACCAAGGTAATCGGAAGTTGACCGACCGAAAGGCGGAAACGTCCGTCCATGTCGGTAGTAGTACCGTTGGTGGTGCCTTTCACAAGGACACTCGCACCAATAAGAGGTTGATTGTCTGCATCGTCCAGCACAACGCCGCTGAGGGGCGTGGAGCCTTGCGCGAAAGCAGTTCCTGCACAGAAGAGTGACAGGAGCAGGTAAATTAGCTTTAATCGACTTTTCATGTTGATAGCATTAAAATTGAAGAGTTAATAAATGTAGAAAAGAAAGCGCATAAATATTAAATATTGCATCTAACACTTAATCGCAGCAAAAGTAATGCTTATTTTCTGCAACTATTTGACTTCCCTCTCTCTTTTTTCCAGAATCTTTCCAGATTTAACATTATCGGACGTTGAGCTACTCCGGACGGCGGTATCGCAACCCGTTGAAACGTAGCAACCTGGTGGTGCGAAAACGAACGCTTCGGAGTGCTTCACAGGTACATGGAAATTTCGTTAAAACCGGTTCTCAGCTACTTCCTGAAAGGGGTGGGGGAGGACAATATTCGCAAGTAAGCAGAGGGAATCGCTATGTTCGAAACGGCTGTTATCGCTCCAACGTTGCCGCAGCCGCGGACACCGGGACGGAGCGCATCGTTTCAAAACCGTACACCGGTGTTCGATATCGGACACCCGTCGTTTTTATCTATGCTTTCATAATCAGTCGGTTAGCTGATTGGCACGCTTTTGGCTTTATGAATGGCAGTGCAACCATTTAATTCATCATACTTATGATCAAGCTTACAGAAATCAACAAGATCTACCGCACGAACGAAATCGAAACGGTAGCATTGGAGAATGTCAACCTCGAAGTGGAGAAAGGCGAGTTTCTCAGCGTCATGGGACCGTCGGGCTGCGGCAAATCTACGCTGCTCAACATCATCGGGCTGCTCGATGCACCCACCGGCGGCACCATCGAGATTGCCGGCACCCGTGTGGAGGGCATGAAGGACAAGGAGCTGGCTGCCTTCCGCAACCACAAACTGGGCTTCGTGTTCCAGTCGTTCCACCTCATCAACTCGCTCAATGTGCTCGACAACGTAGAGCTGCCGCTCTTATATAGAAAGGTGGGCGCCCGCGAACGTCGCCGGCTGGCGGAAGAGGTGCTTGCCAAAGTGGGGCTGACTCACCGCATGCGTCACATGCCCACGCAACTCTCCGGCGGACAGTGCCAGCGTGTAGCCATCGCTCGTGCCATCGTGGGCAATCCGGAGATTATACTTGCCGACGAACCGACCGGTAACCTCGACTCGAAGATGGGCGCCGAAGTGATGGAGCTGCTCCACAAACTCAATCAGGAAGACGGACGCACCATCGTGATGGTAACCCACAACGAAGAGCAAGCCAGACAGACCAGCCGCACCGTGCGCTTTTTCGACGGCAGACAGATCGGATGATGGAAAGCCTCTTTTGTCAGAGCTAACAAAGCCCTTTTGTCAGAGTTAACAAAACCCTTTTGTTAGAGGCAACAAAACCAATAAACGTAATATTCAATTGACTTTTAATAACTTACAGACATGAGAACAATCATTATCACCTTCGGAATGCTGTTTGGTTTGGCTATCGGATCCGTATGGGCGCAAACAAGCAGCGAAACACGCAACGTGGGCGATTTCAGCTCACTCGATATCTCCTCCGTTGGCTCTATCATCTTCACGCAAAGCGATGTATGTTCGGTGAAACTCGAAGGCACCGACCGGCTGCTGAAGAACACCACCACCACCGTGACCGACGGCACGCTCGTGGTCGGCATGGCTAACAAGAGCGTCAAGACCAACCGCACCAACGACCTGAAGATTTACATCACCGCTCCCGACCTCAAGCAGCTTGTCTTCTCGGGCGTAGGCTCGTTCAGCAGCTACGAAGCGGTGACGCTCGACGGCGACCTCGTCATCGACGTGCAAGGCGTGGGCAAGGTCGACATCAAGGAACTGAAGTGCCACGACCTCCGGTTCAGCCTGAACGGCGTGGGCAGCTCGTTTATCCGCGTGGAGTGCGACCTCCTGATTGCCGAGGTCAACGGCGTGGGCAGCGCCTCCTTCAACGGCACGGCACGCAAAGCCAATTTCCAAAAGAACGGCGTGGGCACCATCAACCGACGCTACTTCAAAGTGACCGGCGACGAATAAGCCAACAACAGAGAGACAAATGATTAAGCAATATTTACAACAAGCCTGGGCGCAACTGCGGCAACAACCCCTCATCAGCGGGGTGACCATTGCCGGAACGGCGCTCTCCATCTTCCTCATCATGCTGGTGGTGATGATGCAGCAGGTCAAGACGGCTCCCTTCGCTCCCGAATCGAACCGCGACCGCTTCCTGCATGTGAAGTTCATGAGTATCAATCATAAGGATTGGGGCGCCGACGACACCAGCAACGGACCGATGAGCGTGAAGACCGCCCGCGAGTGGTTCGGCAGCCTGAAGACGCCCGAAGCCGTGACCATCTACTCTTATATGGTGGCTACGCCCGTCAACATGTCGGGGCAGCCCGCCTTCAGTGTGGATATGAAACAGACGGACGATGCGTTCTGGCACGTGTTCGACTTCTCGTTCATCGACGGGAAGCCCTACGACAAAGCCACCTTCGACGCCGGACAGCCCGTAGCCGTCATCACCGAGAGCGTGGCGCGCCGACTCTTCGGCACCACCGCCTGCACCGGAAAGAGCTTCCTGCTGAACCACGCCTCCTACCGCGTTGCCGGCGTGGTGCGCGACGTGTCGACCCTCGCCTCTACCGCATACTCACAGGTGTGGATACCTTTCACCTCGACCGATATGGTCAAGAACACGTGGAGCGGCGACCACATGGGCATGATGAGCGTCACCATGCTGGCACGCAGCCGTGCCGACTTCCCTGCCATCCGCGAGGAGTCGAAACGACGCATGAACGAAATCAATAAGTTGATGGCAGAAGAGGGCTACACCTTTATCGACCGCAACCGCCCCTACGACCAGGAGAAGCAAGCCATCACCTTCGCTGCCAACTGGGAACCCGACCTTGGCGCCGCTCGCCGACAGAACCTTCTCGTCTTCATCATTCTCTTGTTGGTACCCGCCATCAATCTCAGCAGCATGACGCAGAGCCGCTTGCGGCAGCGGGTTGCGGAGATTGGTGTGCGGCGTGCTTTCGGCAGTACACGCACGGAGATTATGGGACAGATCATCTCGGAGAGCTTCGTGGTCACCCTGCTGGCAGGCATCCTCGGACTGGTGATGAGCGTGCTGTTTGCCTATCTGGGCAACTCCATACTCTTTGCACAAGCCTACAGCCAGACGCTGAGTCCGCCGGTGGTCGATGCTTCCATCCTGTTGCACGCCTCCACCTTCGGATGGGCGTTGCTCTTCTGCTTTTTGTTGAACTTGCTTAGTAGCGGATTCCCTGCCTGGCGTGCCTCGCGCATGGGAATCGTAAATGCCTTGGGAGGACGGTTATGACAAAGAAACTATTGACTCAGATAAAGAATGAATGGCGCAGCAACACCTGGCTTGCCATTGAACTGCTGCTGGTGAGCGTGGTGATGTGGTACGTGGTGGATTACATCTACTGCACCACGGTGACCTACCTCGAGCCGCGCGGCTTCGACGTGTCGCACTGCTATCGCCTCGAGATGGGCGTGCTGACCGACAAAAGTCCCGAATATCGACCCGAACGTACGGGCGAGAAAGAGGGCGAGGATGTGATGGAACTGGAAGAGCGCCTGCGCCGCCGCCCGGAGATAGAAGCGGTGAGCCGCTCGCAAAGCTCTTTCCCGTACAACGGCTCCAACGGTACCACAGAGGTTCGGTATGACACGCTTCGATCGCCCGGATGGACGATACGCCGCCTCGTGACACCCGACTTTATGCGCGTGTTCCGCTACCGCGGCGCCAACGGCGAGACCTCCGAGCAGCTTGCCGAGCTGTTGGAGAGAGGCGACTTCCTCGCCTCGAACAACCTCTATCGGAAGTATCACGTCCCGATGACCTCGCTCGTGGGCAAACGGTTCTACCTCTTCGGCGACACCGCACAGACCTATCGCCTGGGTGCCGCCTTGCAGGATGTGCGCTACTACGACTATCAGCAGGCATGCAACTCCTACAGCATGGCGTACAAATTGTGGTGGGCAGACTCGCAACAGGAGCTGTGCGTTCGGGTGCGTGCCGACCAAGACCACGACTTCATCAACCGCCTCAAAGCCGACAGCGAGAAGCAGCTGCGGGTGGGCAATGTCTTCATCTCGGAGGTGCGCTCGTTCCAAGAAATCCGTCGCAGCTACCAGCAGTCGGAGAGCAACCACATCCGCAACTACCTCACGGGCATGGCATTCCTGCTGCTGAACATCTTCCTCGGACTGCTGGCCACCTTCTGGTTCCGCACGCAGCAACGCCGCAGCGAGATAGCCCTGCACAAAGCGCACGGAGCCACCAACGGCGCCGTCTTCAGCCGCCTGCTTGCCGAGGGACTGCTGATACTGGTGCTTGTCACCATCCCCGCCCTGATCATCGACTACAACCTGGCATACAACGAGCTGAATGCCTGGCGCAACGACACCACGCTCGAATGGAGCCGGCTGCTTATCTGCGCCGCCATCTCCTTCGTGCTCATTGCACTGATGATCATCATCGGCAGCGGCATCCCCGCCCGCAAAGCAATGAAGATTGAACCGGCAGAGGCGCTACACGACGAGTAAGAACGAAACAACAACAATCTTACGCGGCAGCAGTTTATTGTACACCCTGTCCCGCAAACTCGGGACAGGGTGCTTAACTGCCCTTGCAGGTCTCTGCACCTGCTTTAATGATTGGTTGGGGATAGATTCCTTGGGGTACAATCAAAGCCACTAAGCACATCTATGATGGCATTGCGCACCTCATTTTAAAATTCCTTTCGGTACGATCAAAGCGCTTCGGTTGGAAGTCACTCTATTGGTGTTAGACAATTTAAAATTCCTTTCGGTACAATCAAAGCCAAGACTGTTGCTAAGCGCCTCTATGGCGCTTTCGTTATTAAAATTCCTTTCGGTACAATCAAAGCAAACTGACGGCAGTTGTTGCCAGCTATTCTCTGCTATTAAAATTCCTTTCGGTACAATCAAAGCCTGCCGGGCATTCGCTGCATGTTGCGCAGGTTCCAGGATTAAAATTCCTTTCGGTACAATCAAGACTCTTGAAACCGTATTTTACGATGAGGATGGAAACCCTTGTTTAAATTCCTTTCGGTACAATCAAGACCGTTTGTCGCAAATGGATTGCTTAATCTGCTGTTGTCTTTAAATTCCTTTCGGTACAATCAAGACACCTCTTCGAACATAAACCTGCCGGCATGGTTTATGTCTTTAAATTCCTTTCGGTACAATCAAGACTTTCAAACTCTGACCGCAACTGTCTTTTGATGTCTTCTTTAAATTCCTTTCGGTACAATCAAGACTGTTGCCATGCAGCTTTCCTATTTGTACTCTACCATCTTTAAATTCCTTTCGGTACAATCAAGACCATCGAAGCGGTTCTCCAAGGAGTACAGCTTGCTGACTTTAAATTCCTTTCGGTACAATCAAGACTTCAGGTCGGCATCCTCTATCTCCCGGTCGGTATCGTCTTTAAATTCCTTTCGGTACAATCAAGACGAGAACGATATACCCTTCATTCGATGAGAAGTACCTTTAAATTCCTTTCGGTACAATCAAGACCAAGCCCTACTCCAGCTTGTATCAAAGGTATCACTAACTTTAAATTCCTTTCGGTACAATCAAGACTTCTGGTACTCGTCGTTAATTTAATACTTACTATTACTTTAAATTCCTTTCGGTACAATCAAGACTATCATAACGAATTTATGATTCGTAAATTGCCCAAGTACTTTAAATTCCTTTCGGTACAATCAAGACTCCCGAAAGGGACACCTCTGAACCTTCACAACTGTCTTTAAATTCCTTTCGGT
>JAISGR010000157.1 GCA_031262995.1 Prevotellaceae bacterium
CGCTCCGCCGTCGCCCACCACCAGCATGAGGGTGGCGCCGATGGGCACCTCCTCATCGTCGAGCAGCAGCCGTCCTTTGTATTTCACGCCGTAGACCCAGTCTTTCTCGCCGGATACCAGCTCGTTCTCTTCGAGCCGGAAGCCGGAAGCGAGCAAGCGTGCCTGTGCCTGGCGCACGGAGCTGTTGTCGGCAAGCTTGGGGACGGAAACGGTCGGGATGCTCAGCGTGTTGATGGTGAGATAGACCACGCGCCCCTCTTTCACCTTCTGTCCGGCGGCAGGCTGCGAATCCAGGATGGCGCCGGCAGCCACCGTTTTCACGTAGGTAGAGTCGGACACCTCGCAGGTGAGCTTCCGGTTGCGCAGCAGGCGGTCTGCCTCGCCGACGCTCAGTCCTTTCACATCGGGCACAACCACTGCCTCGCCGTGGCGGGTATAGCTATCCAGCCACTTGAACGTGCCGAAGAAGAGCAGCAGCACCACCACGACCATGCCCAGCAGGTTGAGCCAGAAGTAGCCGTTCGTGCGGAAGGAGAAAAAGTGTTTGAAAGTAATCATAGGGCTTCGAGCATTCGTTTGAGTACCACGGTAGCCGATATTTCACGGTTGGCAGCCTCGGGGATGACAATGGATTGGGGGCTTTCTATCACGTCGTCGGTCACAATCATGTTGCGGCGTACGGGCAAGCAGTGCATGAAGTAGGCTTGGTTGGTCAGCGCCATCTGCCGGTCGCTCACCGTCCAGGCGCGGTCTTTGCTGAGCACTTCGCCATAGTGTTCGTCGGCGTAGGCAGACCAGTTCTTGGCATAGACAAAGTCGGCGCCTTCGAAAGCCTTCAGCTGGTCGTATTCCACCCGTGCCTTGCCGGTGAACTGCGGGGCGAGTTCGTAGCCTTCGGGGTGCGTAATCACAAAGTCGTAGTCGGTGGCGTTCATCCATTCGGCAAACGAGTTGGGTACCGCCTGCGGCAGCGGGCGCGGATGCGGCGCCCAGGTCATCACCACCTTGGGACGGGGTGTCCGTTTGTACTCCTCGATGGTAATCAGGTCGGCAAAGCTCTGCAACGGATGGCGGGTAGCCGCCTCCATGGAGAAGACCGGGCGACCGGAGTATTGAATGAACTGGTTCAGAATCATTTCGTTGTAGTCTTCGTCCTTGCTCTCGAAGCGGGCAAACGAGCGTACGCCGATGATGTCGCAGTAGCACCCCATCACGGGTATCGCTTCCAGCAGGTGTTCGGGCTTATCTCCGTCCATGATGACGCCGCGTTCGGTCTCCAGCTTCCAGGCGCCCTGGTTGATGTCGAGCACCATGACGTTCATGCCCAGATTCAGTGCCGCCTTTTGCGTACTCAGGCGTGTGCGCAGGCTGGAGTTAAAGAAGATCATCATCAGGGTCTTGTTTCGTCCCAGCTCCACATATTTGAAGCGGTTCTTCTTAATGTCCAAAGCTTCGTCGACGGCGGCTTTCAGGTTGCCGATGTCTTGTACGCAAGTAAAATTCTTCATGACTTCTTATTTTAATTCGTTCATTGATTCCGTGGCTTCCTGCCGCGGCAGGCGGGCGCAAAGGTAGTCATTCTTCTGTTCCAAACAGCATAGCGTCCCCAATTTATAGAAAGCGAAGAGCGCCAGCGAGGGGTTATCGCCCAGCAGTTGCCGCATCGTCGCGCGCTTCAGCCGGCGGTAGAGCCAAGCCGTCAGGTTCACTGCACGGCAGCGTTGCAACGCCCCGTACCAGCGCAGCAGGCGGATATAGGGGCGCAGCTCGGCTTCGTGTCCCCGCAGGTTGCACACCGCCCGGGCGGTCTTGGCAAGGAACTGCGCCGTATCCTCCTCCACCAGGTGCCACACGGGGTTGTCGATGTGATGTATCGGCACCGCCGCAGCTTCCAGTTGCTTGCCGAAAGCCGTATCTTCGTAGCCCAGGTGAAATGTTTCGTCGAAAGGAACACGCAGCATCACCTCGCGCGGAACGCAGAAGTTCATGCCGACAAAGTGCTGCCAGGGATGCCGGCTGCGCAGGGCTGCCGGTTGCGCTTCGACCTTCGTGCCATACTTGTAACGCAAGGCGCCCCCCGACCGCCTGCCTGCCGGAGGCACCGGATACCGAAAGCCGCCGCACACCACCCCGCCCGCTTCCGCCCGCCGAAGGTAGCGCGCCAGAAAGTCATCAGCCTGCGGCATCGTGTCCGCATCCAGAAAGAGCAGGTAGGGATGGCGTGCCTGTGCCGCCAGGTAGTTGCGCACAAAAGCGGGACCGCGGTTCTCCGCCAACTCGCAGAGGCGGCATTGGGGCACACCGGCACACAACCGCCTGTTTGCTTCCCGAACGGCATCGGCAGAGGCATCGTCAGCCAGCACAATCTCGTAGGGGATGTCCAACTGTCCGGCTTGCAGGCACAACCGCTCGACCAGCGGCGCGACGCATCTGTTGTATACGGGTATCAGGATGGAGAGGGGGGGCATGGAGGTTTATTCTATCACCAACGAACGCCCCTTGGGGTACTTCACCCGGTAGCGCAACGACAAATCGCGTTGTTCGCCGGGCTGGAGCGTGAGCAACCAGGTCACGGTGCCATTGTCCTCGTTGAGCGTACCGCCGCCCAGTTCTTCGGGGGTAACGGTGATGCTGTTGTTGCGCGACACCGGCAGCTGGTCGTACAGAGTGAGGGTAACCGGCTCTTGACGAGTGTTGCGCACGGTGATTTTCCATGCAAGGGTTTGCGTCTGGTTATTGCCGATAAATTGCCGCGAGGTATAAGCTTTCTCTTTGACGCGCTGCACGCTGATACGGCGGTCGCGACCGAGTGAAAGCGAAAGCGTGTCGCTCTGCGTATGCACATTGAAGACAGACTTGCCGATAAAGGTATCTTCGAAATAGATATTGGCTTCGCCGTCCAGCAGATTCAACTGTTCCCAGCCGGTGAGTTGTGCGGTAAGGAACGCGTCTTTATCCAACTTGGGCGTGCTTTGGTAGATGTATGCGGCAGCCACATCATAGTGACCGATCTCGGCAACTACCGGTTTATTTTCCGAAGAGATGGTATAGGGCAGCTTGATGTCATACTCGTAGCCGGTTTGCGTTTGGGTCTGCTCCACGTCGAGCGGTTCGGCGGGAATCTCTTCTTCGAACACAACATCATTCTTGGTTGATATCGAAACGCCCGCCACACGACCGGAAAATCCGCGTATCTTTGGCTGCAAACCCTTCTTCTTCTCCGTCCCGTACCCAACCACAACCACTTCCTCCAAGGCTTGAACATCTTCCTCCATCACTACATTCATCACATTGGAAACAATGGGTTTGGTCTGTGTCTTGAAGCCGATATAGGCGTACCGAATATCCGTAGCGTCATCGGGAACGGTGAGTGAGTACCTGCCCTCCAGGTCGCTGATTGCGCCTACGGTAGTTCCGGGTACGCTGATTGATGCGCCAATGATCGGTTCACGGGTTCCATCTGTTATGACGCCCGAGATGGTGTTCCCTATCAGCTGTGCCTTGTAATGCGGCGCTGCCAATCCGTAGTCCAGCCAGTAGGTTTTGAGTTGTGGAGCCACGTTGCCCACCGACGGATTGGATGAAGAGAGTGAAAGCGCCACGTCCTGCCACTGCTCGCGGGTGTTCTGAAAGAGATTGGCTTTGTAGACGATGGAGACAGGATTGTCAAGTCCGGTGGAACGGATGTCATAAGAGGGAAACCACCCGGCATTCTTCACATAATAGGACAGGGTGAAGGTTGCCTTTCCGGCGGCAGGTGCGGTGATGCCGACGACCACCTCGCTCATCGGCTTCTCGCGTTTGTCGGTAAGCTGCTTCAGTTCGTCGTTCAGCCGGTCGTGCTTCCGGTCAAGCTCATCCAGTTGCGCCTTGAGGGTCAGCTCCCTGGTGCTAAGCGCCTTGAGGCGGTCGGCATAGTATTGGTTCACCTCCCGAATGACGGCAGGCGAGGGAGTGGCATCTTTTCCGTTCAGGGTGCTGTTGTTCTTCACCATGTCCCGTTCGGCATTGAGCAGGGCAATGGCGGCATGCTGTTCCTGCTGCTGTTTCTCAATGCTTTTCAGTTCGGCTTGCAGGCTTTGCTGCTTCTGACTGACGGCAAGGCTGTCGGTAAAGTTAAACTGTCGGTTGACTGCTGTCACAGTGAGCCGTCCCTTGGCAGTCACCTGCATACTCTTGTCGTCCAGATAGGGCGACAAGCCGGTAAAGACCAACGTCGACACCCCGGCAGGAATGTCTACTTGCTTGGTGCGCGTCACTTGTGCGCCGTCGATAAAGAGGGTTACTTTCTCCGCCTGCGTACTCACCTTGAGTTGCGCGGAGAGCGGTGCCGCTACACAGCAGAGCAGGCACACAGAGAGAAGCTTTCGGGGATGTTTCATGTTTTTAATTGATTAGGGTTATTATGATTCGTTATTTGCATGCTCTTCCGCACAGCCGGCTACTTCCTCATAAAGTCGCGCCTGTTCCTCAGCAGGCGACACACTTTCCACCGGAACGACTGCAACGGCTGCAACAGGTCGAACAGCGGCAGGCTGAGGTAGTATCTCCGTGCTTCTCCCAGCGTCTTTGCCGTGAGATTGACGACCATTGCCTGTACAAGGAGGCGCAGGAGATAGAGCAGCACGGCGGCGCCCAGCATCCACCAGTCGGCAGACAGAATGCTCACAGCTATCCATCCTGCCTCTGCCGCATAAAACAGCAGCCGCGTCAAGGTCTCCGCGCCGAGCAGATAGCGTTGCGCCCCTTTATAGAAGCGCGATGTCTCCATGTAGCTGATTCGCTCTTCGCGCCACTCTTTGGCACGTTCCACGGGCGCTTTGCGTATCACCGCATCGCGGTCTGTCTCCACGCGGGTGTTGCGTCGGGTGGCGTTGCCGTTCACAAACAGATCGTCGTCGCCCTGTTGCAGATGCAGGTATTCGGAAAATCCCTTCCGCCGGAAGAACATCTCCCGACGATATGCCAGGTTGCAGCCGATGCCCATGTAGGGCTGATGTCCCAGCGCAAATCCCAGATAGCGCATGGCGGAGAAAAGTGCCTGATAAACCATCCGTTTGTTCAGCCACTCCCCGACGCGTTCGTATCCGCAATAGCCCAGCACAATCTCCGTGTCGGGGGTAAAGTTGCGCGCCATCAGCCGCAGCCATTGGTTGGTTACGGGATAACAGTCGGCATTGGTCAGCACCAGCCACTCGTACCTGCTTGCCTTGATGCCCAGCATGAGCGCCAGCTTCTTGTGGCTGATATAACGCGACGAATCGGGCAGAAAACTGTAACGGAGGTGCGGATACTGGGCGGAGAGCTGCTTGAGATAGATGTCGCTCTCGTCCTCGTTGCCGTCGTTCACCACAATCACTTCGAACGACGGATATTCCTGCTCCAGGATGGGAACAAGGTGGCGGCGCAGCTGATGCGCTTGGTTGCGCGCAAAGACAATGACCGACAAGGGAGGTTGTTCATCGACAAACTGTTCTTTTCCGCGTTTTGTCCGCTTGTTGCGGCGGTAAATACGCAGATAAAGCACCAGGTAGTAGCACAGCTGTATCGCGAATAATGAGCCGACAGCAACGGCAAATGCATATTCTATCATAAGGGGTTCTCTGTTAGACGGCAAAAGTACATGAAATATTTGGTTATTTCATACATCGGGATTTCGAAAGCGGTTCGATAAAATAGCGTAGCACTTACGCTAACGTGAGTTCGATGTAAGAAAGGGTAATGCCGATGTACCTCTTCCGTAGCGTAAGTGCGCCCCCACCTTAGCGGATGGCTTTGATATGGTCATATCAAGCATCGTGATATGGTCATATCAAGCATCGTGATATAGTCATATCAAACACCGTGATATGGTCATATCAAGCACCGTGATATAGTCATATCAAACACCGTGATATGGTCATATCAAACACTTTGATATAGTCATATCAAAGTAGCGAGACAGTAGTGGTGTCGATCTCTTTCAGCCCGTGGCTTAGGTCGAACTCACGTTACGCTAAGGTAGCGTAACGCTTACGCTAAGGTTTAGCGTGAAAGAGCGCAGCAAGCAGGATGGAACGCTTAGTCTGTTCGGATATCACCGGATGGGTCTGTTTGTTGAGGTTCTCTTTGCGCTGCAGCCAGAAGTCGGGACGGAGACGCTTGTAGGCGCGGCGGGCAAGTATCACTGCCCGGGCATTCTTTCGGTCGCCGCGCATCAGGAAAAAGAGCGCTGCCAGGTAGTCGAGCATGCAGCGTACCTGCATCACATGCCGGAGCTTGTAGGCAGGCAGGTTCTTGTAAAGCATCAGCAGGTTGTTGCGGAAGTTGAGGAATGTTTTCTCCGGGTTCTCCCGCTTCAAGGTCGCGGCGCCAACGTGGTAGACCACGCTTTGCGGCACACAGGCTATCAGCTTGCCGCGCGCCCTGAAGCGCCAGCACAAATCGATCTCTTCCATGTGGGCAAAGAAGCGGTTGTCGAACCCGCCTGCCGCACGAAAGTCTTGCAACCGGACAAACATGGCAGCGCCGGTTGCCCAGAAGACGGAGGTTGTGTTGTCGTACTGTCCATGGTCTTTCTCGACCTTGTTCATGATGCGTCCGCGACAGAACGGATAGCCATACTTGTCGATAAAGCCGCCCGCTGCGCCGGCGTATTCAAATTCGTCGCGCCGGTACCAGCTGCGCAACTTGGGCTGGCAGGCTGCCGCCTCGGGGTGTATATCCATAAACGCCACAAGCGGACGGAGCCAATGCGCGGTGACCTCCACATCCGAGTTGAGCAACACCACGTAACGGGCGTCGAGCTGTTCGAGCGCGCGGTTGTAGCCCTCGGCAAAGCCATAATTCTTCTCCAGCAGAATCAGTCGCACGGTAGGGAAATGCTGCCGCACCATGGCTACCGATGCGTCGGTAGAGCCGTTGTCGGCGACATACACCACCGCGCCGTCAGCCTCGGAGAAGTCGACTACGGAGGGCAGGAAGCGTTGAAGCATCTCACACCCATTCCAGTTCAATATGACAACTGCTGTATGCGCCATGTTATGCGACGGGGCGTTTTTGTTTCCAGCGTCTGTGCGACCAGAACCAGTAGGCCGGCGCCCGCCGGATGGTCGCTTCCAGGCGGCGGGCGAACTGTTCGGTTATCTCGCCTGCCGCGGTCTCTTTCGGGGTTTCGGTGACCAACTCGAACGACACACGACAATACCCGCGCCCCGTTTTCTCCAGCTCGCAGTAGAACACCGGATAGTTCATCATCTTGGCGATGCGCTCGGCGCCATCCATAAAGACGGTGTCCTGATGAAGGAAAGTAGTCCAGTAGTGCGCATCGTGGGCGCCGGGCGACTGGTCGGTGATAAGCCCCACCACCATGCGCTTGCCGGCACGACGAAGCTTGACCAGCTCGCGCGCCGTGTCGTGCTTGGGCACGTTGTAACCGCCGAAACGGGAACGGATGCGCTGAAACAGCCTGTCCAGATAGGGGTCGTGCAAGGGCTTGTACACTTGCACCGGCAAGTCGCCCTCCTTCATGATGGCGCCCATGCCGATGATCCACTCAAAATTGGCGTAGTGGGGGATGAGCAGTACAATGCCGTTGTGCCGCTCTATCATCTCCAGAAAAAGCTCCTTGCCTTCGTACTGCATGCGGCGACACAGCTCACGGAGCGAGATTCGAAGCAGCTTCACCTCCTCCAGAATATAGTCGCAGAGATAATGATAGAAGTCGTTCTCTATGCGCCGCAGCGCTGCCGCCGATTGCTCGGGGAAGGAGTTCTTCAGGTTGTTGCGCACCACCCGCCGGCGATAGTGAACCACATGCTGCATCAGGAAGCACAGCCCGTCGGACAAGAGGTATATCGCCCGGAAAGGGAGCAAAGCAATTACATTGACAATCGACAACTGACAATTGACTATGAGCTTCTTTATATGGGATGTTACGGTCACTCGTTGGCTGTTTTATAGGCTCGTTAGCAAAGCTGTTTGATCTTCGTTGAATCCGATGGTATGTACGGTCACCAACTGATTGTCCAACGCATCGTTGTTCGGCATCTCAACACGGATATAGTTGTCGGTAAAGCCGTGCATGGGATGTTCGGCGCGGGCGTGCTCTGCCAATACGGTCACATCCTGCCCGATATGGCGGGCATAGAACGCATGCAGTTTTTCTTCGGAGAGGTCGAGCAACAGCCGGCTGCGGCGCTGTTTCTCTTCGGGCGGAACCGTATGTTCAATCTTCAGTGCCGACGTTCCCTGACGTTCGGAGTAGGAGAAGACGTGCAGTTGCGTCACATCCAGCGCGTTCAGAAAGCGACGGGTCTGTTCGAAGCACGCTTCCGTCTCGCCGCGCATACCCACTATCACGTCCACACCGATAAAGGCATCGGGCATCAACTCCCTGATTCTTTGCACCTTCGATGCAAAGAGCGCCGTGTCGTAACGGCGACGCATCAGGCGCAACACTTCGTCACTGCCCGCCTGCAACGGGATATGGAAATGGGGCATGAAGCGTTGTGAGCGGGCAACAAACCGAATCAGGTCGTCGGTGAGCAAGTCCGGCTCGATGGACGAGATGCGGTAACGCGCAATGCCGGCTACTTCGTCCAATGCCTGCACAAGGTCATAGAACGTCTCGCCGGTGCTCTTGCCGAAATCGCCGATATTGACACCGGTCAACACGATCTCCTTGCCTCCTTCGGCAGCCACCTGCCGCGCCTGCTCCACCAACGAAGCGATGGTTCCGTTGCGACTTCGCCCGCGTGCCATCGGAATGGTGCAATAGGAGCAGAAATAGTCGCAACCATCCTGTACCTTCAGGAAGTAGCGGGTACGGTCGCCCCGCGAACAGGAGGGTGCAAAGGTGCGAATGTCCTTCAGGGCAGAGGTGTGCACCTCGCCCTGCCGATTCTTCTGCCAATCATGGATGTAAGTCAGGATATCTTTCTTCTGTTCGGCGCCCAGCACGAGGTCAACTCCTTCTATCCGGGCAACCGCTTCGGGCTTGAGCTGCGCATAACAACCCGTCACGACGACCCATGCATCCGGATGTTGCTTCACCAACCGGTGAATGGCTTGCCGACATTTCTTGTCTGCCACCTCGGTCACCGAACAGGTATTCACCACACAGATATCTGCATGTTCATCCTTTCGGGCAGTTCGTATGCCGGCTTCTCCCAGCAGTTTGCCGATGGTAGATGTCTCGGAGAAATTCAGTTTACATCCTAACGTGTAGTAAACGGCGGTTTTATCTTGGAAAACAGAAGTATCAATCATAGGCTCATATCAGACGTGCGATGCCAGCTCAACCACCTTGTCGACAGCAGCCCTCAGTCCGTCGGGATTCTTACCGCCGGCAGTAGCGAAGTGCGGTTGTCCTCCTCCCCCACCCTGAATGAGGCGGGCGGCTTCTTTCACCAGTTGACCGGCTTTCAAACCGGAGGCAACAAGGTTATCGCTCAGCATCACGGTGAGTGTAGGTTTGCCGTGCTCGTCTACACAGCCTCCCACGAAACAGAGATTCTCCGTGATTTCACCACGTAGCTGGAAGGCAATGTTCTTCACCGATTCGGCAGGCATGGGAAGGCAGAAGCAGATCACCTTCATGCCGTTCACTTCGCGTATTTCGCGTATCAGCTTCTCTTTCAACTGCAGCTCTTTCTCGCGTGCCATCTCTTCGAGCTGCTTTTTCAATCCGGCATTCTCGTCGATATACCGGTGGATGGCACCCAACAGATCGGGGGCATTGTTGAAGAGCGCCCGCAGGTCGCGCAGGGTGTCTTGCATCAGGTCGAACATCTCTTCGGCACGCGCACCGGTATAGGCTTCGATGCGGCGCACACCGGCAGCCACGGAGCTTTCGGAAACAATCTTTATCATGCCGATGTGACCGGTGGCAGCCACGTGTATACCACCGCAGAACTCGATGGAATCGCCAAACTGAATCACACGCACACGGTCGCCGTACTTCTCTCCGAAAAGCGCAATAGCACCCAGCTCGCGCGCCTCCTCGATGGGGATGTTGCGATATTCCGTCAATGGAATGTCGGCACGTATTTTCGCATTAACCAGATGCTCCACGCGCCGTATCTCCTCGTCGGTCATCTTTTGGAAGTGCGAGAAATCGAAACGCAGCAGTTCGGAAGAGACAAGCGACCCTTTCTGCTCTACGTGCGTCCCCAATACTTCGCGCAAAGCGCCGTCCAGCAAGTGGGTAGCAGAGTGATTGGCAGCACAAGCCGCCCGCTTGTCGGTGTCCACGCAAGCCATGAAAGGAGCTTCGGGATGCTTCGGCAAGGTATAAGTGATGTGTACGGGAAGGTTGTTCTCTTTCCTGGTATCGGCAATCTCGATGGTCTCCTCTTCGTTGACCAGCACACCGGTATCGCCCACTTGTCCGCCGCTTTCGGCATAGAAGGGCGTATAGTCCAACACGATTTGATAGAGGGTGCGGTTCTTCTGCGTGATGGGTCGGTAGCGCAAAATGCGCGATTCGTATTCGGTGTAGTCATAGCCGACAAACTCGGTAGTACCTTCGTGCAGCACAATCCAGTCGCCGGTTTCTACGGCAGCAGCATTGCGGGCACGCTGTTTCTGCTGTTGCATCTCGGCATCGAAAGCAGGCAAGTCGACCGTCATCTGCTGCTCACGCAAAATCAGTTCGGTGAGGTCGAGCGGGAATCCGAAGGTGTCGTACAGGGTGAAAGCATCTTTACCGCTGATTTGGTGCTGTCCGGCGGCGCGTGTCTCGGCAATGGTCTTGTCGAGCAGCCTCATGCCGGTTTCGAGCGTACGGAGGAACGAGTCTTCTTCCTCCTTTATCACCTTGACGATAAGCTCCTGCTGGCTCACCAATTCGGGATAAGCCTCACCCATATCCGAAACGAGCACGGGAATCAGCTTGTACATGAATGCCTGCTTCTGTCCGAGAAACGTGTAGCCGTAACGTACGGCACGCCGCAGGATACGGCGAATGACGTAGCCTGCCTTGGCATTGCCGGGCAACTGCCCGTCGGTAATGGAGAAGGCGATGGTGCGGATGTGATCGGCGACCACGCGCATGGCGATGTCGCACTGCTTATCGTTGCCATATACCATGCCGGCAATGCGTGCCACCTCTTTGATGATGGGTTGAAAAACGTCGGTGTCATAGTTGGATGTTTTGCCCTGCAATGCCATGCAGAGGCGCTCGAATCCCATACCGGTATCGATTACTTTAGCCGGCAATCCTTCGAGTGAACCGTCGGCTTTCCGGTTGTACTGCATGAAGACAAGGTTCCATATCTCGATGACCTGCGGATGGTCGTGATTGACCAAGTCCCGTCCCGACACTTGTGCCTTTTCGGCATCGCTGCGCAAGTCGATATGTATTTCCGAACAGGGACCGCAGGGACCGGTATCGCCCATCTCCCAGAAGTTATCGTGCTTATTGCCGTTGATGATGTGGCTTTGGGGCAAGTATTGTTCCCAATAGGACGCAGCTTCGTTGTCGCGATTCAATCCCTCTTCGGGACTACCCTCGAACACGGTAGCGTAAAGATTGTCGGGATTAAGCTTGAGTACCTCGACCAGATACTCCCATGCCCAGGCAATGGCTTCTTTTTTGAAGTAATCGCCAAACGACCAGTTACCCAGCATCTCGAACATGGTGTGGTGATAGGTGTCGTGCCCTACCTCTTCCAAATCGTTGTGTTTACCGCTTACCCGCAGACACTTCTGCGAATCCGCTACACGCTTGTATTGGGCGGGAACATTCCCCAAAATAATATCTTTGAACTGGTTCATTCCTGCATTGGTGAACATAAGGGTGGGGTCATCTTTTACCACCATAGGAGCAGAGGGTACTATGTGGTGTCCCTTTTGCTCAAAAAAACTCTTGAATGAGTGTCGGATTTCGTTAGCGGTGAGCATTTTTATGGTTTTTTTGCTTAAAACGCTGCAAAGATAGTTCGTTTTACGTACTTTTGCCGTATCAAGTATTAAAATTCTCGTTGAGATGCGCAAAGTTTATTACATCTACAACCCCCAAACACAGACGTACAACCGTATCTACCCTACTGTTCGTCAGCGGGCATTGAGCATTCTCCGCCGTTTATTTACCGGCATGGGGCTGGGCGCAGCTTTCTTTTTGGTACTGCTGGTTGTTTTCGGTTCGCCGTCGGAGAAAGAGCTGCGACAGGAGAATAATCGACTATCCACTCAGTTTCAGTTGCTGTCACACCGTTTGGATTATGCCATCGCCGTGCTGCAGGATATTCAGCAGCGCGACGACAACCTCTATCGTGTCATCTTCATGGCAGACCCTATCCCCTCGCCTATCCGCCAAGCCGGATACGGCAATACCAACCGGTATGAAGAGTTGCAGAAGATGGCTGACTCCGAGTTAGTCATCAACACCACCCAGAAGATGGACTTGCTATATAAACAATTGTACATTCAGTCGCGCTCGTTCGACGACGTAGTGGAGATGTGTAAGAACCATGATGAGATGCTGCGCTGCATCCCTGCCATCCAACCGGTTTCCAATAAAGACCTGAAGCGTACGGCATCGGGTTACGGCATACGCATCCACCCCATCTACGGTACGAAAGTTCCTCATCACGGCATGGACTTTGCGGCAAATACCGGCACGGAAGTGTATGCCACGGGCGACGGTACCGTAGTCAAGATGGGCTGGCAAACCGGATTCGGCAATCTGGTTATCATAGACCACGGATTCGGGTATCAAACGTACTACGCACACCTCAGAGGCTTTCACACCAAGTTGGGCAAGCGGGTGATGCGGGGTGAACTGATTGGCGAGGTAGGAAGTACGGGTATCAGTACCGGACCTCACTTGCACTACGAGGTACATGTCAAAGGGCAGCCCGTCAACCCCATCAATTACTACTTCATGGATTTAAGCGCCGACGATTACGACCGGATGATACAGTTGGCAGCGAACCACGGCAAGATGCTGGATTAGAGAGATTGCTGCATGGCAAGCAGCTCGTCGCGCACGGCACGGAGCCGCTCTATCACTTCGTAGCGACGGTCGGCACAGCCGGGATTGACTTTCATTTTATGGCGGACATTTGCCAGTCGAAGCCCCTGCTCCTTCACTTGGTGATAGATGATGCCCACGGTGTCAATATCCTCTTGGCGGTATTGCCGCACGCCGCGTCCTCCGCGTTTGGGGTTCAGCCGGGGAAACTGGCGTTCCCACGACCGCAACGTCGACTCGGAAAGCCCGTACATGGCTGCCACCTCGCTGATGGTATAAAACAACTTCAGATTTTTCTTCTTCTTTTCCATGCTTCAACTTCTTTAGCTTCAACTTCTTTACTTGTGTTTCTCAGCCCTCCTTCTCCTTTTGCCAGCTTTCCACCCTCGTCACCTGCTTGATGTTCCGTATCTGCTTGAGGTTGTTACAGATGGTCTTCACATCGGCGGCATCGTGCACGTAGAGTTGGATCTTCCCTTCGAAGATGCCCTCGTTGGTTTCGACGGTAAGCTTCCGGATGTTCACGTTGAGCTGGCGTGAGATGACCTGCGTCACCTCGTTGAGCAACCCGATGGCATCTATGCCTTTTATATAGATGTTGGCAAGGAAGCTCAGTTGCTTGTGCGTGCTCCATTCGGTAGCCAGTATCCGGTTGCCGTAACTGCTTTTCAGTCGGGCAGCCACGGGACATTGCCGTTTATGGATGATGATATGGTTATTGTCGTCGATATATCCCAGCACGTCGTCGCCCGGTATGGGGTTGCAGCAGGTAGCGATGATGTAGTTTTTCCGTATGTTCTCATCGGTGAGCAGAAGGGTCTCCTTGGGATTGATTTTCTCCTGCGGTTGTGCGGGCTTTTCCTTCTCCTCTTTCTCCTTGCCCTCCTTCTCTTTCTTGTCGTTGTTGTTTCCGAAGGGATTGGGGAGCGTGAGCAGTTTTTTCCACCGTCCGCCCTCTTTCACCTTGAGGATATGCTTGTCTGTCTCTCCCAAAACGATTGTTCCGCTTCCGATGGCAATCAGCAACTCCTCGCGCAGTTGCAGTCCGTGCGCCTTGGTCAGTCGGTCGGTCAGTTGGTCGGTCAGGATGACCTCCTCTTTGGCAAGGAAGTCTTTGAGCATCTTCTCCCCTTTCCGCTGATAGCTTTTCTGTTCGCGCCGCAGGATGGCATTGATTTTGGTTCGGGCGCGTGCGGTGCTGACATACTGTGTCCATTGCGGTTGTACCTGTTGCGAGCGCGAGGTAAGCACTTCCACCTGATCTCCGCTCTCCAACTGGTGGCTCATGGGCACTAATTTGTGGTTCACCTTGGCGCCGATACAGTGACTGCCCAAGTCGGTATGGAGCGAGAAGGCAAAGTCGAGCACGGTGGCGTTTTGCGGAAGCGTACGCAGCTCCCCCTTGGGGGTGAATACAAAGATTTCGGAGGCGAAGAGGTTCAGCTTGATGGTATCGAGAAAGTCGATGGCATCGGGGTTGGGGTCGTCGAGAATCTCCTTGATGGAGTGCAGCCATTTGTCGAGTTCGCCGTCCTCTTCACTGATAAGTCCTTCGCTGTCCTCTTCTCCGTTCTGACCGTCCTTGTATTTCCAGTGCGCGGCAAATCCCTGTTCGGCGATGTCGTTCATCCGCTCGCTGCGTATCTGCACCTCAATCCACTGTCCGTTGCCTGCCATGAGGGTGACGTGCAGCGCCTGATAGCCGTTCACCTTGGGGTGGTTCACCCAGTCGCGCAGGCGGTCGGGATGCGGCTTGTATATCTTGGAGATGGCGACATAGATATCGAAGCAGTCGTTCGCCTCTTCCTCTTCGTTGCGGGGTTCGAAGATGATGCGCACCGCCAGCAGATCGTACACCTCCTCGAAAGGTACGTGCTTGGTCTGCATTTTGTTCCAGATGGAGTAGATGGATTTGACGCGCGCCAGGATTCGGTACTTCAGCCCCATTCGGTCGAGCTGGTTGCGTATGGGGGAGGTAAACTCCTGAAACACCTTGTTGCGTGCGCCGGCGGTCGAGGTGAGTTTTTGGGCTATCTCCTCATACTCTTCGGGGTGTTCGTATTTGAAGCTGAGGTTCTCGAGTTCTATCTTTATCTTGTTCAGTCCCAACCGGTTGGCAAGCGGCGCGTAGATATACATGGTTTCTCCGGCAATCTTGTACTGTTTGGCAGGGAGCATGGAGTCGAGCGTGCGCATGTTGTGCAGGCGGTCTGCCATCTTGATGAGTATGACCCGGATGTCGCTCGACATGGTAAGCAGCAGTTTCCTGAAGTTTTCGGCTTGTGCCGACGCTTTGTCTCCAAAGATGCCTCCCGATATTTTGGTCAGTCCGTCGACGATTTGAGCGATTTTCGAGCCGAAGAGGTTCTCGATGTCTTCGACGGTGTAGTCGGTATCTTCCACTACGTCATGCAGCAGCGCCGAGCAGATGGACGTGGAGCCGAGACCGATTTCGGTGCACACAATCTTGGCAACGGCGATGGGGTGCATGATGTAGGGTTCACCCGATCGCCGTTTGATACCTCGATGTGCCTGATTGGCGAAGTTGAATGCTTTGGTGATGATTTCGACCTTCTTGCGGTGTTTGGTGGCAAGGTAACTGTCCAGCAAATCCTGAAAGGCTTCGTTAATCATTAGCTCTTCGTTCTTTTCTTTCTCTTCCCGACTGATAATTTGTTTCACCATATACTTTAATCTATAACGCTGTTTGCGAGGGCAAAGATAGTCATTCCCTTTTTATCCTCTTTTTTCAATAGCACATAGTTTACTGCATCCGGTACATTTTTACAGGCAGGACGGATGATGCAATTCCGGGGCAGTCCGAAAATCCGGTTGCAATTCTTTGTTCTGTAAGTATGACAGAAAGATATAAAGGTAAATACCGCATTGCTTCTACAAGAGCCTCATGGCATGATTACTCCGGAGGTTTCTATTTCGTAACGGCATGCACACAAGGACGAGCGCATTTCTTTGGTGAAATTGCCGATTGTAGAGACGTGGCATGCCACGTCTCCTCTGTCAGGGATGATTTAGGAGACGCGGCGTGCCAAGTCTCTACAGTGGAAATGCGATGAACGCCCATTGGGCAATATCTGTATGAAAACCTCCTGCATATAACCAACCATTACCTATATGCAGAAATACACAGCGCGCTGTCAGTGCAACCGACTTTTCGGACTGACCCCTTCTTTTCTGATGGGTTGCTTGTCGTTTACGGATGCCGCCGCGTGCCCAAAAAGCGCCGAGAGCGTCCTACTCGTCGCGCAACGCCTCTGCCGGCAAGGTGCGGGATGCCCGACGTACCGGGATGTAGGTGCCGAGCGCCGCGATGAAGAGCATGATGAGATAGACCAACAGTGTCACCGTCGCGCAGTGCGCCAAGGGCTGGTTCTGCCAGTAAGCCGGGTCGCCGTTCGCCGTGGCGTTGGCAAAGCCGGAGGCATAGACGCGGTTCAGCGTAGGTATCAGCGAGAGCAGGAAGGCGGTTGTGACCAACCACCACGCCTCGGCAAGGAACTGCCGGACGATGGCACCGCGGCTTGCCCCCATCGCTTTCATCAGTCCCATGTCTTGCCGGCGGGTGTTGCAGCGAATCCAGAAGGTGCCCGTCATGCCCAGAAAGACGCAGAGCAGCGCAAAGCCTGCCAGGGCATAGTGCAGCCGCAGGGCGTTGGAGGTGCCCGACGTGTTTTCCCACTCTTCCCGAATCTCTTTCAGCGTGCGCAGCGAGGTGAAGTAGAAGTTGCCTACGTTGAGCTGCGGCGCCACCTCCTGCCTGAAGCGGCGTTCGAATGCCGCGGCATCGACGTCCGGTTTCACACGGAGCGCTATCGTTGCCCGCCATTGCAGCAGTCCGGACGAGGGTGTGTCGGCGCTGACCCGAATCAGTAAGGGTGTGGGCTGCGCATCGTTCCGCGCTTTATAGGCTTGAAGCACCCCCCGTACTTCATGAAACGTGCTGTCGCCATAACGCACTTGCAGCCCCCTGGCATCGGCGGTGCCGAACAGCGTCCTTGCCATCTCCTCGGTGATAAACACACCGCCGCGTGCGCCGCAGTCGGCAGGCAGTTGCATCACCTCGCCCGTGCGATAGTCGCGCAGCCGATAGGTGGCAAGCAGGTCGCTGCCCTCTACCTGTGCAAAACTGTAGGTTTGGGAGTGGACGTATACCGTATCGTGAAAGTACTGACCTCCGTTGTAGCCAGGGGCATTGGGGAAGCTGCTGTGGTCGCTCAGCAGGGCGGCAGCCTCCGTTTCGGGCAGGCTTTTCACGGTGCGGAAGATGCGGAGAATGTTTTCTTTCATGGCTTCGGGGGCATCTTGTGCGGCATCGAACTTGCCATGCGTGTCGTTGTAGTGATTGATGAGCAGCATGTAGGCGTTCGCCTCTTCATATCCCTTGGGGATGGATTGGTTGGCAGTGATCACGTAGATAGGGTCGACCACGATCCAAAGAAAGAAAGCCACCACCAGCAATTCGACGAATATCCAGCCGTTGGCGCGGCGTTGGTTCCAGAGTTGATGAAGTATAATCATATCAGTGTTTCTTTTGAAGGGTCAGTTTTTCATTTGAATGGATTGGATAATGGGATGCCGCAACGCCCATGCCGTGGGCACGAATGCCGAAATGAGGTTGAGCGCCACGCAGAGCAGGAAGGCGGCGGCGAACACCAGCGGGTTGAAGAGCATCTCGAAGGTGAACTGCGGCGCTTTGTCCGGTTCGACCCACGTGTCGAAGAGGGTGAGAATCCAGTGGCTGGAGGTGAGCACGATGAGGTAGGAAAGCAGCAATCCCAGCAATCCGCCCAGGCAGGTGAGCAGCAGGTTCTCCCACAGCACTTGGCTGATGAGGTTGCCGCGTGTGGCGCCGTAGGTCTTGCGGATGCCCATCTCGGCGATGCGGTTATCCATGCGTGAGGCGACCATGCCGCTCAGGTTCATGCCGGGAATGATGAGCAGGGCTAAGAAGAGCAAGGCGAAGGTGCCTATCGTGTTTGTCAGGTCGGGAGCGTTGCAAGCGTCGAAGCGGAAGGTGCTTGCCCAATAGTCGTCGGGCTGTCCGGAGAAGTCGCTCACAAAATGCTCGTCGTTCTGGTTGTACTTTCGGAAGAGGTCGCGCACCTCCTCTTTCAGCGCTTCTTTGTCGGCAGCAGCCGCGGCGGTGAGGTAGATGCTCCAATCTCCCAGCAGGCGTACTTCGTGGTTGTCGCTGTAGACGGAGGTGGCAGAGGAGTTGAACGAGGCAGGCATCCATACGTCGCCCGAGGAGGCAGGTGTGGCACTCGAGGCATCGGCAACGACGCCGCACACCCGGTATGCCATGCCATCCATCTGCACCTCGCGTCCTACGGCGTCGGCAGTGGCGAACAACCGCTCCGACAGACTTTGCGGAATCACCAGCTCCGGGCGACGGGCATCTATATCGGCTTGCGTAAAGGGTTTGCCGTACAGAAAACGAAAGGTAAACACCTGCCAGAATCCGGCATCGGCATAGCGCACCTTTGTCTCCAACTGCTCGATGCCGTCGGGCAGGGTGATGAACTTGGGTTGCCAATCGGTGGCTGTCGCCGTGACTGCTTCCAGATGGGGAAGGTCTGCCATCATGCCGGCGATTCGGTCGCTCACCGTGCCACACCATAGATTGGTGCTCTTCGGGTCTTCCATGGTCACTTTGACCGATTTTACCACCAGCGTACGGTTGCGGTTGTACTCGGGATAGATCGGGGCAAACTTCACATAGAAGATAATGAAGACGGTCATCACCAACGCAATCGACAGTCCTGTCCCCAATACATAGATACCTGTAAAGAGCCGTTGCTGCTTTATCAATATCCAAGCTTGTTTGAGATAGAGTGTAATCATACCATTCTGTTCGTTTTATATTACTGCCGACACAGAAAGCGAATAGCGTGCCAAAGCATTAAACGGCTGAAAATGAATGGAGATACCCCGACAGCGAGTGTCCGATAACGGACAGTGGCTGTTCGGTTTCGGCAAGGCGGCTCCGTTTGAAGCGCCGCGCCGGCGGCAGGTGCTGCGCGACAACCGCTTCGACTTTACCCAAAAGTGCAAGCCCTATATCTAAAAGTGTAAGTCTTGACACACATTCTGCCGTACTTTTGCTTCGGTATTCTCCGTGGAGTGCCGTTGCTATTGCATCTTTATCGAAATGTCAAACTAATAACACCATTATTCAAGATGAAAATCATTCGTTTATTTATCGTTTTGCTGTGCTGCCAGGTAGCGTTGTCTGCTGCCGCACAGCCCGGTCAACAACGCCCGCAGCTTCCGCCCGAACCGGTCATCCCTGCCGGCACCGTGGCAGCTCCCACCAACCTCATCGGACAGGAGTTTCCACGCGTGGACAAGCACAACCGTGCCTACTTCCGCATCTATGCTCCCAACACGAACAAGTTGCAGGTAGACATCATGAGCAAGAAGTACGACATGACCAAAGACAGCGATGGCGTATGGAC
>JAISGR010000005.1 GCA_031262995.1 Prevotellaceae bacterium
CAATGTCCCGACAAGACGTTTATTCCCGTTCCGCCCAATGACAGTACATGTGCCTGTAACGAGTGTAACTTTATGCGCCTGAATACGATGCAGAAGCTTTATGATTGCTTAAAAAACGAATCGCCCGAGATTGTCGTAGACGCAGCCATTGCGGCAAAAGCGGTGAAACCGATTCAAAGGATGCTGGAGATTTCGGAGAAGCTGGGACTTTAGATGCTCATTAGGATGAGTTGCTCTACTCATTGAGACGAGATTATTTACTCATTGAGACGAGATAAAGAATTCATTGATACGAGAATTTGAACTCATTCTTGCGACTTCTTGAAGTTGTTCCGGTGACTCCTTGAAGTTGTTTCGGCAAGTTCTTGAAGTTGTTCCGATGACTTTTTGAAGTTGTTTCGGCAAGTTCAAGAAGTCACAAGAACAAGTTGAAGATCTCAAATGAGATTAGTGGATTATATTATCTGATGAAAGCAATCTTGGTTACAACTCCCTCTTTTCCTTCGCTGTCGGTTGCCAGTACCATGTAGATACCGGTGGCTACACGTTGTCCTTGTCGGTTGCGTCCGTCCCACGTGAATTGTCCGCCCAGCGAGGTACCTTTGTATATGAGGTGTCCGGCGGTGTCGACTATCTTTACATCGCTGTCGTACACCAATCCGGTGACGGTAATTACTCCGCCGTAATTGGGACGTACGGGGTTGGGATAGGCACGCACATCTGCTTTCTTGAAGCTTTCGGCAGCGTCGGTGGCATTGCTTTGGTAGCTGACCAATCCGCGGGTGGTTCCTATGAATACTTGTCCGGTGCGGGGATGGATGGCGATGGATTCGATGCTGTTGGAGGGTAGGGGAGAGTTCTCTTCGGTGAAGTGATGAATGGTTTGCACTCCGTCGGCGCTGAGCAGATAGATGCCGTTATTGGATGTTCCTACCCATTTTCTGTTGCCGCCGTCTACTGCCAGGGCGTTGATTATTTCGTCAGCAAGCAGAAAGTCTGCCAGGTTGCTGCCGTCGTTGCGCGGTACTTTTATCTGGGTGCAATAGAAATCTTCGTCGAAAAAGCGGGAGGGTGTGTTGAGCACCAGTGGTCCTTTGTTGGTGCCTGCCCAGATGACTCCTTCTTTGTCTTCGACGATGCAATAAACTGCCAATTGATCGAGTAGGGTACCTTCCTGATTGGTGAAGCGGGTGATGAAACGGTGTTGGTCGTCGCTTGTATCATCGACGGTATTGGCATAGTCGAGGCAGAAAAGTCCGCCCGATTCGATGCGTGAGGAGGTTGCCCACAACCTGCCGCGGCGGTCGAAGATGGTGCGTCCGAAGTTGCTCGCTTTGGTTATTTCGGGATAATGGAGGCTTGCCCATGTGCCGTCGTTTTTGAGTACGGTAACGGCATGTGGGGTTTCGCAACTCACCATCCAGAGGTTGGCTGCCCGGTCGTAAATCAATCCGTTGACACGTACGTAATTGGCTGAATATGATTCGTTGGGGAGTGCGCTTTCTAACGGAGAATTGTGCATGCTGTACCATTTGACAAATGCTCCGTTGCGAAATTCGTAGATGCCTTCGCCTGCCGATGCGGCAAAGTGATGGGTATCGTCATTGGGGTCTTGTGCTACGCAGTTGATGTCTTGGTAGGCATGTCCTGTTTGCTGACTGATGCCGGTCTCCTGAAAGTTGTTCCATGTGTTGTTGTCGAATGTCATTACGGTTCCCGGGCGGAACAGTCGGTTGGCAATGTGACCGCCTCCGGCAACGAGCAGTCGTTCGCCCGCAAAGTGCATGTAGTAGGGGTAGTTGCGTATGGGACTGTTTGGAATGTATGCTTCGGGTACTTCCGCTTTGAAAGGCACATCGTGGTATTGCGCCAGAAACTGCGACGCATCGTCGTTGGTTTTCTTCCAATTATTCTTGTCCAGCAGATTGGCAGAGAGTGCGCCTGCGTAGATGCCGTCGGGAGTGGCGGCATAGAGTTGATTGTCGGTTACGTTGCAGGCTTCTACCTCCTTGTCGAGTGCGTAGTAATTGCTTATCTCCTGCTTCTTCAGGTTGATAACGAGGATGCCCGATGCCGTTGCCAGATAGGCATATTCGTTGTGAAAGCAAGCCTGATTGACGGTTTTGGATTGCGTCATGTTTTTGTTTTTGTAATCGGGCAGGTTGTGCACCGTTTGTTCGTTAATCAGCAGGTCTATATTGGCATTGCCGTACACAATAATCAACGTTTTGTAATGTGGTTCGTAGGCAATAAAGGCAATATCCGTATCGCTCAACGGGATTGTTGCATCATTCTTTTGGTTTGATTTATAGAAAGTACGTATCTCCGTATCCGCTTTGTCGTAAGCATAAAGCCCCCCGTTGGCAACCACATAGAGGCGGGTGCCTATCACTTCGCTCCGCGTAGGATTGTGGTACGACAGATAGCTTTGCCACGTACCGACAGCTTGTTGTTGGGCGGATAAAGGGCAACAAGAGAGCAGGAATAGGAGGAGGGGTGTAAGGGTTCGCATGGGGGGAGGGGTTATTTCTGGTAGTGATAGACATCATCAATGCGCTTCCAGCCAATTCTTTCCCCATCCGCAGTCGGCTTTGAGGGGGACGTGCATCCGATAGGCGTGCTCCATCTCTTCGATGACAATCTTTTCGACAATGGCTTTTTCGCCGACAGGGACGCTGAAGTTAAGTTCGTCGTGCACCTGTAAAATCATTTTGGCACGGATTTGCTCGGCTTGGAAGCGGTTGTAGATGTGTGCCATTGCCACTTTGATGATGTCGGCGGCGCTGCCTTGTATGGGGGCGTTGATGGCATTGCGTTCGGCATATCCGCGTACGGTGGCGTTTTGCGAATGGATGTCGGGCAGGTAACGCTTGCGGTGGAAGATGGTTTCGACGTATCCCTTTTCGCGTGCCACTTCGATGCTCTTATCCATGTAGGCACGCACACCCGAGTAGGTGGCGAAGTACTCGTCGATAAGCTCCTTTGCCTCTTTGCGGTCGACGTTCATGCGCTCTGCCAGTCCAAAGACGGAAATGCCGTAGATGATGCCGAAGTTGGCAGTCTTGGCTTTGCGGCGCATGTCGGGAGTGACATCGTGAATATCCACCTTAGATATCTTGGCAGCGGTGGCGGCGTGGATGTCGTGTCCGCTGCGGAAGGCGTCGATCATGTTGTGGTCTTCGCTGAGGTGCGCCATGATGCGTAGTTCTATCTGCGAATAATCGGCGGAGAAGAACGCGCAGCCGTCGTCGGGGATGAAGGCTTTGCGGATTTCCTTGCCGTCGTCGTCGCGGATGGGGATGTTTTGCAGATTGGGATTGCTCGAACTGAGGCGTCCGGTGGCGGTGACTGCCTGATTGAATGAGGTATGGATGCGTCCGGTGCGCGGATTGATGAGCTGGGGCAGGGCATCGACGTAGGTGCCGAGCAGTTTCTTCAGACCGCGGTGTTCGAGTATCTTTCCGATGACGGGATGGCGGTTGCGCAGGCTTTCGAGCACCTCTTCGGAGGTGACGTACTGTCCGGTTTTGGTCTTCTTGGGTTTGTCGACGATGTGCAGGAGGTCGAACAGTACCTCGCCTACTTGCTTGGGCGAAGCAATGTTGAACGCCTCGCCTGCCAGTTGGAATATCTCTTTCTCTATCTCTTTCAGTCGGGTGGTGAAGTGCGTGGAGAGTTGGTTCAGCGCTTCGGTGTCTATCCGCACGCCGTTGCTCTCGATGTCGACAAGTACGGGTACGAGGGGCATCTCTATCTCGTAGAAGAGGTATTCGGCATCGGCTCGCTTCAGCTCTTTCTCGAGCACGTTCTTCAGTTTGAGGGTGATGTCGGCATCTTCGCAGGCGTAGAGGTAGACCTCTTCGGGCGGCAGGTCGCGCATGTTGCGTTGCCCTTTTCCTTTGATGCCGATGAGTTGGTCGATGTGGATGGTGCGGTAGTGTAGGTAGATTTCGGCAAGGTAGTCCATGTTGTGCCGCAGCTCGGGTTGGAGCACGTAGTGGGCAAGCATGGTATCGAACAGTTTGCCGCGTACGCGGATGCCGTAGTTGCGAAGCACCAGCATGTCGTACTTGATGTTCTGTCCCACCTTGAGCGATTGCGGATTTTCGTAGAGCGGGCGAAACTCGTCGACGATTTGTTGCGCTTCGTTGCGGTCGGCAGGGATGGGGATGTAGTATGCACGATTTTCGGCATCGCTGAAGCTTAAACCTACCAATTGGGCATTGATGGCGTCGGTCGAGGTGGTTTCGGTGTCAAAAGCAAGAATTTCCGTTGTAAGCAAGTTTTGAATAATTTGCCTTCTTTTCTCTTTAGTATCAACAAGTTGATAGTCTGAAATAGAAATATCTAAACACGAAAATTGCCCTTCGTTTGGAGAAGCTTGCCCGTCGGGCGCAACGAAGGCGAATAAATCGCCCTGAAGCGGAGCGTTTTTGAGGGATTCGGAGCTTGCGGAAGTTGCTTCGCCGAAAGGAGGAACAGCGGATGGTCGGGCGAACAGTGTTCCGGCAAACGGGTCGGGAGCGGGTGGGGGAGTGTCGGCTTTGCGAAGAACGCGGTCGATGAGCGAACGAAACTCCAGCTCGTCAAAGAGTTTTCTAAGCTCAGGTTCGTTGGGCTTTTTGCGGGCGAGCAACGAGAGGTCGAGTTGAATCGGAACATCGGTTTTGATGGTGGCGAGAAATTTGGAGAAGAGAATCTGTTCCCGGTTCTTCTTCACCTTTTCTTTGAGGGCGCCTTTCAGTTGGTCGGTGTGGTCGAGGATATTTTCGATGCTGCCGAATTGGGCGATGAGTCGTTGTGCTGTCTTCTCGCCCACGCCTGGACAGCCGGGGATGTTATCGGAAGCGTCGCCCATCAGTCCCAGTATGTCGATGACTTGCGCGGGTGAGCTGATGTCGAACTTCTGCTTCACCTCTTCCACGCCCATGGTATCGAAACCGCCGTTGTATTTGGGTCGATACATCCACACGTTGTTGCCCACTAATTGTCCGTAGTCCTTGTCGGGGGTCATCATGTAGGTGGGGATGCCTTGGCGTCCGGCTTCGGTGGCAAAGGTGCCGATCACGTCGTCGGCTTCGAAGCCCGGCACTTCGAGGATGGGGATGCGATAGGCACGGATAATCTCTTTGATGATGGGCACTGCCCGACGGATATCTTCGGGTGTCTCCTGACGTTGTGCCTTGTATTGCTCGTAGGCTTCGTGGCGGAAGGTGGGTCCCGACGGGTCGAAGGCAACGCCGATGTATGCGGGGTTTTCTTTCTTCAGCACCTCTTCGAGGGTATTGACGAAGCCGAAGATGGCAGAGGTGTTCAGACCTTTGGAGTTGATGCGCGGCGACCTGATGAGGGCGTAATAAGCGCGGTATATCAGTGCATAGGCATCGAGCAGAAAGAGCTTGTTGGTAGGCATGTTAATTCTTTTTTTTCTCTTGTACAGATTTTAATAGTTGCTCAATATACGCTGTTTGTACACTTTCCATTTCTGATTTATCGTAAATGAAAAGTAGTATAATCTTGTCACCTATCAATTCAAAGTAGAAGATTATACGGGCACCTCCTCTTTTTCCTTTTCCTTTGCTTTTGATAGCCATACGTGCTTTTCGGCAATTCGGAAACAGTTCATCACCCAGCATGGGGTTTTGTTCCAGCTCAGACAAGAATGACAGATAATCCGCTTTTATCGACGGATATTTCTTATTCAGCCTCTTTAGGGCTTTTTCAAACTCGGGAGTTACTTCAAAGTTCATTAGCCAACTGGTATGCCGATTTCAATCTGCATTTTCCTTCTTGCGCTTTTCGCGCTTCGGATAATCCGCGCTTGATGCTTCGCGTTATTTTATCAGCTTCTTTAAAGGCTTGGAACTTTTTATATTCCCGTGGGGTCATTTCAATTACTATTTTCTCCATGTTCATTCCTTTTAGATGCGTCAAAGGTAGTGCATCTTTCTTAATGCGCCAACAAAACGATATTGATTTGGTTTTGTGGACTTCTGCGAGTGGTATTTCGGTGATATTTTACACCTTACAACATAAAAAAGAGAAGTTATAAACGTTTTATTACTAATTTTGCCCGCAAATGAGCAAAGCATGGATAAATTGACACAAATAAAAGCCCCCATTTCGGTAGAACTGGAACAGTTTAAGCGGTTGTTCGACGAATCACTCTCCACCTCGAATGAGCTGCTGAACGATGCTGTGACATACATACGCCGGAAACAGGGGAAGATGATGCGCCCCTTGCTGTTGCTCCTTACAGCGCGATTGTGCGGAGAGATTACCCCATCTACTTATTACGCGGCCGTGTCGCTCGAACTGCTGCATACCGCCAGTTTGGTGCACGACGATGTGGTGGACGAAAGCAGCGAACGGCGCGGACAACCCTCGGTGAATGCAGCCTATAATAATAAGGTGGCGGTGCTGGTAGGCGATTATCTGCTTGCCACCTCGCTGGCACAAGTGAGCCGGACGAACATCCGAGCCATCATCGACGTGGTGTCGCGCTTGGGACAGAGCCTCTCCGAAGGCGAGCTGATTCAACTCTCCAGCGTTAGCAAGACACAATTCTCCGAAGCTTCCTATTTCGATATCATCAACAAGAAGACTGCCGCACTCTTTGCCGCCTGCACCGAAGCCGGTGCGCTGTCGGTGCACGCCACCGACGAAGATGTGCGTTTGGCGCGCCGCATAGGCGAAGGCATCGGTCTCTGCTTCCAGATTCGGGACGATATATTCGACTATTACGACGATGCCCGGATAGGTAAACCCACCGGCAACGATATGCTCGAAGGCAAATTGACCCTTCCGGCGCTCTATGCCCTGAACACTACTCCCGACAGCGATGCACACCGCCTTGCCATGCAGGTAAAGAATGGCACAGCCACGCACGATGAAATCGCCCGATTAATCGAATTTTCCAAGCAACACGGCGGCATCGACTATGCCAACCGGGTGATGAAGCAGCAGCAGGCAAAGGTACTGGCGCTGCTCGCACCGATACCCGATACGGACGTGAAGCTGTCGCTGACAGACTATCTGTACTATGTGGTGGAGAGGGAGATGTAGGGAGATTAGAACAATGAAATGATACTTTCACAGCTGCAACAACGCTACGCTTCGCATCCGGCAGTAGCCGAAACCATACAACTGTTACAGGATGCTTCCATACGCACCATATTTTGCAAAGGGCTGACCGGTTCGGCAGCCGCATTGTTTGCCTCCGCACTGCCGGAGCGCACACACCATCCGTATCTCTTTGTGCTGGGCGATCACGAAGAGGCGGGATACTTCTACCACGACCTGATGCAGGTGCTTGCCGACGGAACGCGCGTACTCTTTTTCCCCTCCTCCTATCGCCGTTCTGCCAAGTACGGACAGAAAGATGCCGCCAACGAAGTGTTGCGCACCGAGGTGCTGGGACGCTTGCAGAAGGGCGACACCGATTTGTGCATCGTCACCTCGCCCGACGCACTGACCGAGCAGGTGGTGTCGCGTGATGAACTGGAAGAAAAAACGCTCCGCCTGCACACCGGCGAGCAGGTCGACATCACCTTCATCACCGAGGTACTGACAAGCTACGGATTCGAATACGTCGACTATGTCTACGAGCCGGGGCAGTATGCCGTGCGCGGCAGTATCATCGACGTCTTCTCCTTCTCGTCGGAGTATCCCTATCGCATCGACTTCTTCGGCGACGAGGTGGAGAGCATCCGCACTTTCGAGGTAGATACGCAGCTGTCGCACGACAAGCGAGAGAGCATCGTCATCGTGCCCGACCTGTCGGCAGACGAGGCGAGCCTCGTGTCGTTTATGGATTATCTGCCTGCCGAAACGGTGCTGGTGATGCGCGACTTCCTCTGGGTCGACGATGCGTTTGCCCGGCGCTCCGCCGCTTTTCGCCGGATGGAGATAGGCAATCAGGCGAGCGTGAAGCCCGATGCGCTGGTGACGTTCGACACCACGGCGCAGCCCATCTATCACAAGAACTTCGACCTCGTAGCCGCCGGCTTCAAGGATTACATTGCGCAAGGCTACACCATCTATATATGCAGCGACAGCGCCAAGCAGACCGAGCGCATCCGTGCCATCTTTGCCGACCGCGGCGACGACATCAGCTTCACCCCCGTCGAACGCACCGTGCACGAAGGTTTTGCCGACAATATGCTGAAAATATGCCTGTTCACCGACCATCAACTCTTCGACCGCTTCCATAAATACAGCCTCCGCAGCGACCGTGCGCGGGCAGGCAAGGTGGCGCTCTCACTCAAGGAGCTGAACCAGTTCTCGCCCGGCGACTACGTGGTACACACCGACCACGGCGTGGGACGCTTCGGCGGCTTGGTGCGCATCCCCAACGGCAACACCTCGCAGGAGGTCATCAAGCTGATTTACCAGAACGACGACGTGGTGTTCGTCTCCATCCACTCGCTCCACAAGGTATCGAAGTACAAGGGCAAGGAGGGCGAAGCGCCCCGCCTGAACAAACTCGGCACCGGCGCCTGGGAGAAGCTCAAAGACCGCACCAAGACCAAGATAAAAGACATTGCCCGCGACCTCATCCGCCTCTACTCGCAACGGCGCGAGGAGAAGGGATTCTCCTTCAGCCCCGACAGCTTCCTGCAACGCGAGCTGGAGGCATCGTTCATCTACGAAGATACCCCCGACCAGAGCCGCGCCACCGCCGACGTGAAAGCCGACATGGAGAGCCAGCGACCGATGGATAGGTTGGTTTGCGGCGATGTGGGCTTCGGAAAGACCGAGGTAGCCATCCGCGCCGCCTTCAAGGCGGTGACCGACAACAAGCAGGTGGCAGTGCTCGTGCCCACCACCGTGCTGGCGTATCAGCACTTCCAGACCTTCAGTGAACGCCTCAAGGAGATGCCCTGCCGCGTGGAATATCTGAGTCGTGCCCGCACTGCCACGCAGGCACACGCCATCATTCACGACCTGGCAGCGGGCACGGTGAACATCCTCATCGGCACGCACCGCATACTGGGCAAGGATGTGAAGTTCAAAGACCTGGGGTTGCTTGTCATCGACGAGGAACAGAAGTTCGGCGTCTCGGTCAAGGAGAAACTGCGCCAGCTCAAGGTCAACGTCGACACCCTCACCATGACCGCCACGCCCATCCCGCGCACCCTCCAATTCTCGCTGATGGGGGCGCGCGACCTGAGCGTGATACAGACGCCGCCGCCCAACCGCTATCCCATCCAGACCGAGGTGCACACCTTCAACGAAGAGGTGATTGCCGACGCCATCCACTTCGAGATGAGTCGCAACGGACAGGTCTTCTTCGTCAACAACCGCATCGCCAACCTGCAAGCGCTCAAGGATATGGTGCTGCGCAGCATCCCCGATTGCCGCGTAGCCATCGGACACGGGCAGATGGAACCTGCCGAGCTGGAGAAAATCATCATCGACTTCGTCAACTACGACTACGACGTGCTCATCGCCACCACCATCATCGAGAGCGGCATCGACATCCCCAACGCCAACACCATCATCATCAACGACGCGCAGAACTTCGGACTGAGCGACCTGCACCAGATGCGCGGCAGGGTGGGGCGCAGCAACAAAAAGGCGTTCTGCTACCTGCTGGCGCCGCCCCTGGCATCGCTCACACCCGAGGCGCGCCGCCGCCTGCAAGCCATCGAGAACTTCAGCGACCTGGGCAGCGGCATCCACATCGCCATGCAAGACCTCGACATACGCGGCGCGGGCAACATGCTGGGCGCCGAACAGAGCGGTTTCATCGCCGATCTGGGCTACGAGACCTACCAGAAGATTCTCACCGAGGCAGTGCAGGAGCTGAAGACCGACGAGTTTGCCGACCTCTACGCCGAGGAGATGCGAGAGACGGGCGGCGTGGTGAGCGGCGAGCAGTTTGTCGACGAATGTCAGTTGGAGAGCGACCTCGAGCTGTTGCTGCCTGCCACCTACGTCACGGGCAGCAGCGAGCGCATGCTGCTCTACCGCGAACTCGACAACATGACGCTCGACAAGGATGTGGCAGCCTTCCGCCTGCGCCTCCTCGACCGCTTCGGTCCCGTGCCGCCCGAAACGGAAGAGCTGCTCCGCATCGTCCCCCTGCGCCGCATGGCTGCCAAGCTCGGCGCCGAGAAGGTGCACCTCAAGGGCGGCAAGATGACCCTCTTCTTCGTCTCCAACCCCGACAGCCCCTTCTACCAGAGCCGCGCCTTCGACAAGGTGATAGCCTACATGATGGCATACCCCCGCCGCTGCGACCTGCGCGAGCAGAACACCCGCCGCAGCATGGTCGTCAAAAGCGTGCCCAACGCAGAGACCGCAGTGAGCGTCTTACAGGAGATAGGGGCGATGGATGCATGAGTTTTCCTCCCTCCATTGTTAAACAATTCCAATTTCCTGCCCCTCTTTCTTTGAAGACCTTGCTCCTTTGGCAATAGTTGGTACCTTTGTCGCCGCATCAGGCAAGGGGCTACACGCGATTCGCAATATTTAAAAAGGTTTACATCATAACCGATAGGTATCAGCGCACGTGCAGATTTGATTTTTCGTATAGGCGGCGATTTATTTCCGCCTATACGGAATTTTATCGCCGCCTATACGGAAATTATTTTCCGCCTATACGGAAATCTTGCCTGCTGACAACCCTTTACAGAATGCGCTCTGGCGGGGGTTGAGTGATTAGTAAACGGAATGTATAACCTAAAAATTTGCACAAATGATTAAATATCGTTTAGTAAGAAAAGTAAACCCGATGAAAAAGGGTGAGCCTGCCAAGTGGTATGGTAATCCCATTGTGAACGAAAAGGTGGATACCCGTGCCCTGAGCACGGAAGGAACCGAATTCACCTCCCTCTCGCCCAACGAATTTGAGTCCGCCATGTACGAACTCGGTCATAAGCTGGCACGCGGCTTGATAGCCGGAAACAGCATTAAGATCAACGACTTGGGAACGTTTCGCCTCTCTTTCAGCAGTGACGGCGTGGCGGAAGTAACCGACTTCTATGCGCAGACCATGATCAAAGATCCGCACATCATCTTTACCCCCGAAAAGTCGCTCATGAAAGCCATCGCGGACAACCTGAGCTACGAAAACGCCGGCGTGGTCGACGAT
>JAISGR010000010.1 GCA_031262995.1 Prevotellaceae bacterium
TACGGAAGCGGCAGGATGAGCAGCGGTGTCGAAATCCCCTACCCCCAAGGCGACGTACGCTTCTACCCGGCAGATGTGCCCCACGGCGACATCCGCGTGAAGCGTTACTTCTCCACCACAGCCAACGACTGGCGACAGATGTATGTCTATTGCCCCCCCGGTTATGACACCTCCAAGGAGAGCTATCCCGTGCTCTATCTGATGCATGGCGGCGGAGAGGATGAACGCGGCTGGGCACAACAGGGTCGCACCGACATCATCTTGGACAACCTGATTGCCAAGAAGCAAGCCCTGCCCATGATCATCGTCATGCCGGACGGCAACACCCGCGACTTCGAATCGGAGCTGCTCAAAGACTGCATCCCCTTCGTAGAGAAGACGTTCCGCGTAAAGACCGACCGCAACAGCCGCGCATTAGCCGGTCTCTCCATGGGCGGCATCCAGACACTGAACGTGGGCATCCCGCACCTCGACCGCTTTGCCTACCTGGGCGTGTTCAGCTCCGGATGGTGGGCTACCACCACTCCTTTCGGTCCCGCCAACGACACGGACAAGTATTACGCCCTGCTCAAAGAGAAGAAGGATGAATTCAATACGAAGCTGAAACAGTTCTGGCTCTCCATGGGCGGCAAGGAAGACATCGCCTACAACAACTGCCAGGTGATGATGAAACGCTTCGACGAGATAGGAATCAAATACACCTATTTCGATACCCCGGGCGGACATACGTGGCCTGTATGGCGCGAAAGCCTGTACAAGTTTGCCCCGCTACTTTTCAAATGATAACGCGCAGCAGTGTGCTTTGTGAATGTTTGTAATGAAGAAAGGAGCAGCCGATAACGGTTGCTTCTTTTTTTTGAGAGCGTGCAAAGATGCGCTGTCAGCCTCGGAACAGAAACTCTGTTAGCCTCGGAACAGACACACCTTCTCCTCACCATATTATATATATGTATAGGCAGCAGCAGCGAAACCCGCGAAGAAACTCCGCTGCCCGACGGAAGAACCCGCCTGCAACAAGTAAAATAATCACCTCAATATCTGTGCCTTGTCATTGCCGCAAGCCAATTATGGAAATTTATCCGTAATTACTTTCGGCTTTCTGTTTCATTGATAATTCTTTTCATTACTTTTGCGGCAAATTAACAGAAAACCACTTTTTAGTATACAGATGGCAAATGTAATTAAGTTACGTAAAGGTCTTGATATCAACCTCAAAGGTAAGGCTGCCGAACAAATTGTGTCGGTAAAAGAACCGGGTTTTTATGCATTGATGCCCGACGATTTTACCGGCATTATCCCCAAGGTAGTCGTAAAAGAACAAGAACATGTAATGGCAGGTGGTGCCTTGTTCATCGACAAGAATCATCCTGAGATGCAATTCGTTTCGCCCGTAAGCGGTATCGTCACCCAAGTGGAGCGCGGCGCCCGGCGCAAAGTGCTCAACATCGTGGTGCAAGCCGACAACGGGCAGCAGTACGAAGATTTTGGCAAACAAGACGTCGGTCGCATGGACGGCGAGGCAGTAAAAGCGTTGCTGCTCAAAGCCGGTCTCTTTGCTTTCATCCGTCAACGTCCGTATGATGTGATTGCCGACCCGACGGTGATGCCGCGGGCTATTTTCATCACAGCTTTCGACAGCAGTCCGCTGGCGCCCCACTTCGAGTTGGCACTCAAAGGCGAAGAACGGAACTTCCAGACCGGTCTCGATGCCCTGACCAAGCTGGGAAAGGTCTTTCTCAACACGAGCGTTGCGCAAACATCGGCTGCCCTCACCGCAGCGAAGAACGTAATCGTCACCGCATTCGACGGTCCGCATCCGGCAGGCAACGTCGGCGTACAAATCAACCACATCGCACCCGTGACGAAAGGCGAAACGGTATGGACGCTCGGCGCCGAAGTCGTGCTCTTCATCGGACGACTGCTGAACACCGGACAGGTCGACCTCACCCGAACCGTAGCGGTTACAGGCTCCGAGGTGTTGAAACCGGCATACTGCAAACTCAAAGTGGGCGCCCGACTCACCGACCTCTTCAAAGGCAACGTCAGCACCGGCAAAGACCTGCGCTACATCAGCGGCAACGTGCTCACCGGCAAGCAGATCGCTCCCGACGGCTACCTCGGCGCGTTCCACAGCCAGCTCACGGTGATTCCCGAAGGCGACGAGGTGAACGAGATGTTCGGCTGGATCATGCCCCGTTTCAATCAGTTCAGCACCAGCCACTCCTACTTCAGCTGGCTCATGGGCAAGCAGAAAGAATACACCCCCGATGCCCGCATCAAAGGCGGCGAACGACACCTCATCATGTCGGGCGAGTACGACCGCGTATTCCCCATGGACATCTACCCCGAATACTTGGTAAAAGCCATCATTGCAAGCGACATCGACCGCATGGAAGCACTCGGCATCTACGAAGTGGCTCCCGAAGACTTCGCCCTGTGCGAGTTTGTCTGCTCCTCCAAAGTAGAAGTACAACGCATCGTCCGCGAAGGATTAGATATGCTGAGGGCAGAGATGAGCTAAGAGAAAATTAAAAATTGAAAAATGAAAATTAAAAGTGTATGTGGCTGATAACAAAGAGCACGCTCGATACCTTCATAGCTTCCCTTACCCTTCTGATTTTTAAATTCACAAGTTTTTAATTTATAATTTTTAACTACTAATTATTAATGAAAGCGTTTAGAAATTATCTCAATAAGATAAAGCCGAACTTTGAAAAGGGCGGCAAATTCCACGCATTCCGGTCGGTGTTCGACGGATTGGAGACCTTCCTGTTCGTACCCAACGCCACCGCGAAGACGGGAACGCATATTCATGACGCCATCGACAGCAAACGCATCATGTCGATAGTGGTCATTGCATTGATGCCGGCACTGCTGTTCGGCATGTACAACGTAGGCTATCAGCACTACCGTGCCATCGGCATGTTGGAAGCCACCGGCTTCGTCGAGCTGTTTGCCTACGGACTGCTGGCGGTACTGCCCAAGATCATCGTCTCTTATGTGGTGGGGCTGGGCATCGAATTTATTGTGGCACAATGGAAGAACGAGGAGATACACGAGGGCTTTCTCGTGACGGGTATCCTCATACCGATGATTGTTCCCGTAGACTGTCCGCTGTGGATGCTGGCAATAGCCACTGCCTTTGCGGTGATCTTTGCCAAAGAGGTATTCGGCGGAACGGGCATGAACATCTTCAACGTGGCGTTGATAACCCGCGCCTTCCTGTTCTTTGCCTACCCCTCGAAGATGTCGGGCGACTCCGTCTGGATTGCGGGCGACAGCCTGTTCGGACTGGGCGGCGGACAATTGGTCGACGGCTTCTCGGGCGCTACCGCGCTGGGGGTGGCTTCTACGGCAAGCTCGGCTACCGGATACCTGCCCTTCAACTGGGACATGGTGACCGGACTGATTCCCGGCTCCATCGGCGAAACCAGCGTGATAGCCATCGCATTGGGCGCCGTCCTGCTGCTCTGGACAGGTATTGCCAGCTGGAAGACCATGTGCTCCGTGTTTGTGGGCGGCGCATTGATGGGATGGATATTCAACACCATCGGTCCCGACACCGCCATGGCACACATGCCCTGGTACGAACACCTCGTGCTGGGCGGCTTCTGCTTCGGCGCCGTGTTCATGGCAACCGACCCGGTGACATCGGCACGCACCGAAACGGGCAAGTACATCTTCGGATTCCTTATCGGCGTGATGGCAATCGTGATTCGCGTACTCAACCCGGGCTACCCCGAGGGTATGATGCTCGCCATCCTGCTGATGAACATCTTCGCACCGCTCATCGACTACTACGTCGTGCAGAGCAACATCAACCGCCGCACCCAACGCGCACTCAAGAGGTCTAACGCTTAATCCTGCAAGACAATGAATACCAATAGTAACAGTTATACAATCGTGTATGCTTCGGTAATGGTTGTTATCGTGGCATTCCTGCTGGCATTTGTCAGCTCGTCGCTGCGCAGCAAACAGGATAAGAACATAGAGCTTGACACGAAAAAGCAGATACTTGCCGCCCTGAACATCCGCAACGTACAGGATGCCGAAAGCGAATACAATAAATATGTAAAGAGCGACATGCTCATGCAAGCCGACGGCACCCTGTCGGAAAACGACGGCGCCTTTGCTACCGGCTACGAGAAGGAAGCCAAAGAGCTGCAACGCCTGCACATCTTCGTGTGCGACGTAGACGGACAGACCAAATACGTATTCCCCGTCTACGGCGTAGGATTGTGGGGAGCCATCTGGGGCTATGTAGCGCTCAACGACGACAAGGACACGGTGTACGGCACCTACTTCTCACATGCCGGCGAAACGCCCGGACTGGGCGCCGAGATTGCCGCCGAGCACTTCCAGGCAGAATTCAAGGACAAGAAAGCCATGAACGACAACCGGGTGGCGCTCAGCGTGATGAAGTACGGCAAAGTGACCGACTCCGCCCATCAGGTAGACGGCATATCGGGCGGCACCATCACCTCCAACGGAGTAGATGCCATGCTCAAGGATTGCCTGACAAGTTATATCCCGTTTTTAACAGCTAAATAAGGAGGAACAACGATATGTCACAACTATTTTCAAAGAAGAACCGTGATGTCCTATTCACCCCGCTGGGCATGAACAACCCCGTCACGGTACAAGTGCTGGGCATTTGTTCGGCATTGGCTGTCACTGCCAAGCTCGAGCCTGCCATTGTCATGGGACTTTCGGTGACCATCATCACCGCATTCTCGAACGTCGTTATCTCCTTGTTGCGCAAAACCATTCCCAACCGCATCCGCATCATCGTACAGTTAGTCGTGGTAGCAGCGCTGGTGACCATTGTGAGCGAGGTGCTCAAAGCATTTGCCTACGACGTGAGCGTACAACTGTCGGTCTACGTCGGTCTGATCATCACCAACTGCATCCTGATGGGACGCCTCGAGGCATTTGCCATGCAGGCAGCGCCCTGGCCATCGTTCCTCGACGGTATCGGCAACGGATTAGGCTATGCCAAGATACTCATCATCGTGGCATTCTTCCGCGAGTTGCTGGGTTCGGGCACACTGCTCGGATTCAACATCCTGAACTACGAACCGCTGCAACACATCGGCTACGCCAACAACGGCTTGATGCTCATGCCGCCCATGGCGCTGATTCTGGTAGCGTGCATCATCTGGTATCAACGTGCCAAACACAAAGAGTTAATAGAAAATTGATATGGAACATATATTAAGCTTATTCGTCCGCTCCATCTTTGTGGACAACATGATATTCGCCTTCTTCCTCGGCATGTGCTCCTACCTTGCCGTATCGAAGAATGTGAAGACCGCCCTCGGACTGGGCATTGCCGTGACCTTTGTACTGCTCGTGACACTGCCGGTGAACTACCTGTTGCAGACCAAGGTATTGGCAGCCAATGCCATTATCGAAGGCGTCGACCTGAGCTTCCTGAGCTTCATCCTGTTCATTGCCGTGATTGCCGGCATCGTACAGCTGGTAGAGATGGTGATCGAACGCTTCAGCCCCTCGCTCTATGCCTCGCTGGGCATCTTCCTGCCGCTGATTGCAGTGAACTGCGCCATCATGGGTGCCTCGCTCTTCATGCAGCAACGCATCAACCTGGCGCCGAGCGACCCCAAATATATCGGCGACGTATGGGATGCCCTCTCTTACGCGCTCGGCTCGGGCATCGGCTGGCTGCTGGCTATCATAGGCTTGGCTGCCATCCGCGAGAAGATGGCGTTCTCCAACGTGCCGGCTCCGCTGCGCGGACTGGGCATCACCTTCATCACCGTCGGACTGATGGCGATCGCATTTATGTGTTTCTCGGGGTTGAAAATTTAAAGGAAAGGAAGAAGAACAATGGATATGCATTTAATTTTAGCAAGTATCGGAGTGTTCCTTGTGGTGATTGTGCTGCTGGTGGTCATCCTGCTGGTAGCCAAAAACTTCCTCGTTCCCTCGGGAAAAGTGAAACTCACCATGAACGGCGATAAGATCATAGAAGTAGACTCAGGCTCGACACTGCTTGCCACCCTCTCCGCCAACGGCGTGTTCCTCTCATCGGCATGCGGCGGCAAAGGCTCGTGCGGACAATGCAAGTGTCAGGTGCTGGACGGCGGCGGACAAATATCGCCCACCGAAACACCCCACTTCAGCCGCAAACAGCAGCAAGACCACTGGCGGCTGGGCTGTCAGGTAAAGGTCAAGGGCGACATGGACATCAAGATAGACGAAGCCATCCTCGGCGTCAAAGAGTGGGAATGCGAAGTCATCTCCAACACCAACGTGGCTACCTTCATCAAAGAGTTCATCGTCAAGCTGCCCGAAGGCGAGCACATGGACTTCATTCCCGGCTCGTATGCGCAGATCAAGATACCCAAGTTCAGCATGGACTACGACAAAGATATCGACAAAGCCCTCATCGGCGAGGAGTATGTCAAGGCATGGCAGAACTTCGACCTGTTCAGCCTGAAGTGCCGCAACGACGAAGAGACCATCCGCGCCTACTCCATGGCAAACTATCCTGCCGAGGGCGACCGCATCACACTCAACGTGCGCATTGCCACGCCACCCTTCAAGCCCAAAGACCAGGGCAAGGGATTCATGGACGTGATGCCGGGCATCGCCTCGTCCTACATCTTCACGCTCAAGCCGGGCGACAAGGTCATCATGAGCGGGCCTTACGGAGACTTCCACCCCATCTTCGACTCCAAGCGCGAGATGATGTGGATCGGCGGTGGCGCCGGCATGGCACCGTTGCGTGCACAAATCATGCACATGACCAAGACACTGCACACCACCGACCGCAAGATGTCGTACTTCTACGGCGCCCGCGCGCTCAACGAGGTGTTCTATCTCGAAGACTTCCTCCAGATAGAGAAAGAGTTCCCCAACTTCTCGTTCCACCTCGCCCTCGACCGCCCCGACCCGGCAGCCGACGCCGCCGGCGTGAAGTACACACCGGGCTACGTAGGTCAGGTCATCTACGACACCTACCTCAAGAACCACGAAGCCCCCGAAGACATCGAGTACTACATGTGCGGACCCGGTCCCATGTCGAAAGCCGTCGAGAACATGCTCGACAGCCTGGGAGTCCCCTTCTCCAACCTGATGTTCGACAACTTCGGATAAAGACAACAAGTCCCCCTCCATACGAAAAGGCTGCGCATCCCACCGATGTGCAGCCTTTTTTATGGAGCAATGCCAAAGTCGAACGATAACTTGCGGCAGCCTAATACATGTCACAAGAAGGTGTGTCAAAAGCCCCTTTTTGGACTACGACCCTAGTCTACCCTGGACTACGACCTAGTCCACCTCTGGACTACGACCTAGTCCACCTCTGGACTACGACCCTAGTCTACCTCTGGACTACGACCCTATACTACCTCTGGTATACAACCCGATACTACTTCTGGTATACGACCCTATACTACTTCTGGTATACGACCCTATACTACCCTAGTATACGACCCCAGTCCGATTTTGACACATCCTCTTTGGTGTCACTTGGGAGCGCGTCTGTTCCAATAGGAGGGAGTGATTGCCTCAATGGGCGGGAGCGGTTGCCTCAATGGGAATAGTGATTCAGGGCAATCACCTTGTCTCTGCCTTTCCGCGATTTCTTCCGTTTGCCTTTTGCCGGATAGCCGATAGTAATATCCAAGAGCAAACGCTTCGACGCCGGAATACCGGTTAGCTTCTTGATTTCAGGCTCATCGAACCACCCCAGTATGCACGACCCCAGCCCCTCGCTCTCCGCAGCCAGCACAATATGGGCGGCAGCAATGCCGATGTCGATCAACGGAAAGTACTTGTGCTTTATCTTCGTGCCCAGCATGGAGGTAATATTGGCAGACTCTTCGACGACCAGGATATGCACCGGTGCATCCTTGGCAAACTTGTTCATGCCCAGACCGGCAGTGGCACGCCCCACGCGCTGCGCCAGCCCGGCATCGGTTACGACGACAAACCTCCACGGTTGCGCATTGCATGCCGAAGGCGCCAAACGGGCGGCTTCGAGTACACGCTCCAGCTTTTCAGGCTCGACAACACGGTTCATATCATAGGCACGGTCGCTTTGCCGTGCTGCTGCTAACTGTAAAAAATCCATATCGCTTATCGGGTTATTGATTTGATTCAATTGCAAAAATATCCTTTTTTTGCACACAATTCATTCTGCCTTCCCTTTCAACGAATATTTTCTATATATCTTTGCCACACAAAACGGAAAGGTTTTGAAACAATAAACAATATAACATTTATTTATAGCAACTATTTATGTCCATGCATACCTGGTTTGAGTGTAAAATCCGTTACGAAAAGACCATCGAGAACGGAACGGTAAAGAAAGTCACAGAACCCTATCTGGTCGATGCACTCAGCTTTACGGAAGCCGAAGCGCGTATCACCGAAGAGATGACCCCTTTTATCAGTGGGGAATTTACAGTGTCGGACATCCGACGCGCCAACTACAGCGAACTGTTCAGCAGCGAAGAAGAAGCTGCCGACCGTTGGTTCAAGTGCAAATTAGTATTCATCACCCTCGACGAGAAGAGCGGCGCAGAGAAACGAACCGCCACGCAAATCCTTGTACAGGCTGCCGACCTGCGCGATGCCGTTAAGAAACTGGATGAAGGAATGAAAGGTACCATGGCAGACTACCAGATAGCCTCCGTCATGGAAACTGCCATTATGGATGTCTATCCTTACGGTACGGAGAAAGAGGCATAATGAGTATTGCCGATAACTTAAAACAACTACTGGAAGAATTACCCGACCCTGTACGTCTGGTAGCCGTATCCAAGTTTCACCCCGAAGCATCGATACTGGAGGCTTACCACGCCGGTCAACGCATCTTTGGCGAGAGCAAGGTGCAGGAGATGGATGCCAAGCACAACCACTTGCCGCAGGATATTGAATGGCACTTCATCGGGCACCTGCAAACCAACAAGGTGAAGTATATCGTGCCATATATAGCGCTGATTCACGGCATCGACTCCTTCAAGCTGCTGGAAGAGGTGGACAGACAGGCAGGCAAGATAAACCGAACGGTCGACTGCCTGTTGCAACTGCACATCGCCACCGAAGAGACCAAGTTCGGATTCAGTTTCGAGGAATGCAGAGAGATGCTCGCCGCAGGCGGTTGGAAGCAACTGTCGCACGTTCGCCTCTGCGGATTGATGGGGATGGCTTCGCTCACCGACAATGCCGAACAAATAGAACGGGAGTTTTGTTCCCTGCATAGCTTCTTTGCGGAAGCCAAACAACAATGGTTTGCCCACAGTGATGCCTTCAGTGAATTGTCCATGGGCATGTCGCATGATTATCATCCGGCAATCGAGGCAGGAAGCACCTTGGTGCGGATAGGAAGCAAGATTTTCGGAGAAAGAGATTACTCTTCCCATTGAATACCAACAACAAAAGTTTAATACAATGAGTACAGTAAAAACAACGTTCGCCGGGTTGGAACTCAAAAACCCGATTATCATCAGCAGTTCGAGCCTGACCGACAGCGTCGGGAAGAACCGGAAGCTGTGTGAAGCCGGCGTAGGAGCCATTGTGCTGAAATCGCTTTTCGAAGAGCAAATCATGATGGAAGCCGATTGGCTGGGCGACCCGAACATGTATCCCGAAGGAAGCGACTATCTGGTGGAGTACGTTCGCCTGCACAAACTGGGCGAATACCTCACCCTGATCCGGGAAAGCAAAGAGGCATGTACCGTTCCGGTGATTGCCAGCATCAACTGCTACCACGATGCCGAATGGACGGATTTTGCCCGACAAATAGAAGAAGCCGGCGCCGATGCGCTGGAAATCAATATCCTCGCCTTGCAAACCGACTTGCAATATCAGTATGGTTCCTTTGAGCAGCGACATATCGACATCCTCAGCCGCATCAAGCAAGCAACCAAGCTCCCCATCATCATGAAGCTGGGCGACAACTTCACCAACCCCGTCACCCTGATAGCGCAGTTGCGTGCCAACGGCGCCGCAGCCGTGGTGCTCTTCAACCGTTTCTACCAACCCGACATTGACATCGAAAAGCTCACGCAAACCACCGGCGACATCTTCACATCCGAGGGCAATCTGGCACGCTCGCTGCGCTGGACGGGAATCGCTTCGGGCGCCGTGAGTGGCATTGACTATGCCGTATCGGGAGGCATTCACTCGCTGGGCGGCGTGGTAAAAGCCATCCTGGCAGGCGCTTCGGCAGTAGAGATGTGCAGCGTTTTCTACAAGCAGGATGCCCAAAGCCTGACGGAAGAGTATCTCGTCTTCCTGAAAGCATGGATGCAACGCCACGGTATGGAAAGTATCGAACAGTTCAAAGGCATGCTCAACACGAAAGACCTCTCGGGGGTCAACACTTTTGAGCGCGCTCAGTTTATGAAATATTTCTCAAGCAAAGAATCGTAACTCATAACAAATAAAAAAGGAAGAACAATGAAAAAGACAGTAATTGTTTGCCTGATGCTCCTCGTGGGCACAAGCATGGCTTTGGCACAGGAAAAAGCCGACATCAAGTTCAAGGAAACGACACACAACTTCGGTACCTTCTCGGAGAATAATCCGGTGGTGAGCTATACGTTTACCTTCACCAACGCAGGAGATGCTCCGTTAGTGATTCATCAGGCGGTTGCATCGTGCGGCTGCACCGTACCCGAGTTTACGGATGAGCCGGTAATGCCGGGCAAGAGCGGTACCATCAAAGTGACCTACGACGGCACCGGCAAGTACCCGGGACACTTCAAGAAGTCTATTACGGTACGCACCAATGCCAAAACAGAGATGCTGCGCCTCTTCATCGAGGGAGACATGACACCGAAAGATGCCAAATAATTGTCCATGAAAGAGGAAGAAGAAAAGATTACCGGTCTGCCCGAAAATGCCTTTCGGGAGCTGAAACCCGGCGAGCACTACACCCCGCTGATGCGTCCCGACCGCGTATATCCCGAAGTCACCCCGTGGTCGGTGCTTTGGGGCATCGCCATGGCGGTACTGTTTTCTGCCGCTGCTGCCTATCTGGGTCTGAAGGTGGGACAAGTGTTCGAGGCTGCCATCCCCATTGCCATCATTGCCGTAGGCGTATCAAGTGCGGCACGGCGCAAGAATGCGTTGGGCGAGAATGTCATCATCCAGTCCATCGGAGCCAGTTCGGGTGTCATTGTGGCAGGAGCCATCTTTACACTACCCGCCCTCTACATCTTGCAGGAGAAATATCCGGAGATCAGTGTCAACTTCATGCAAGTCTTTGTCAGTTCGCTGCTGGGCGGCGTGCTGGGCATCCTGTTTCTGATACCTTTCCGCAAATACTTTGTGAGCGACATGCACGGCAAGTACCCCTTTCCCGAAGCCACTGCCACCACGCAAGTACTGGTATCGGGCGAGAAAGGAGGCAATCAGGCAAAACCGTTGCTCTTTGCCGGCATCATCGGCGGACTGTACGACTTTATCGTGGCAACCTTCGGCTGGTGGAACGAAAACTTCACCACCCGTGTGTGTGCATGGGGAGAAATCCTGGCAGACAAAGCCAAGCTGGTGTTCAAGGTTAACACCAGCGCTGCCGTGCTCGGTCTGGGTTATATTGTAGGATTGAAATATGCCGCCATCATCTGTGCCGGTTCATTGGCAGTGTGGTGGATTATCATTCCAGGCATGTCGCTCTTATGGGGCGACACGGTGCTCAACCAATGGAATCCCGACATCGTTGCCACCGTAGGCAACATGTCTCCCGAAGATATATTCAACCATTACGCCAAGAACATCGGTATCGGAGGCATTGCAATGGCAGGCATCATCGGCATCATCAAGTCGTGGGGCATCATCAAAAGTGCCGTCGGACTGGCTGCCAAGGAGATGAGCGGCAAAGCCAACGCCCAAACGGCAACGGTGAAGCGCACCGGACGTGACCTCTCCATGAAGATTATTGCCATCGGCTCTATCCTGACGCTTGTGCTGGTTTGCGGCTTCTTCTACTTCGATGTGATGCAGGGCAACCTGACGCACACCATCGTAGCCATTGTGGTGGTTGCCTTGATCACGTTCCTCTTCACCACGGTGGCAGCCAACGCCATTGCCATAGTGGGTACCAATCCCGTATCGGGCATGACGCTGATGACACTCATTCTGGCATCGGTTATCATGGTAGCCGTAGGACTGAACGGAACGGGCGGCATGGTGGCAGCACTCGTGATGGGCGGTGTGGTTTGTACGGCACTCTCCATGGCAGGCGGTTTCATTACCGACCTCAAGATAGGTTACTGGTTAGGCAGTACGCCGGCGAAACAAGAAGGATGGAAGTTCCTCGGCACATTAGTATCGGCAGCAACGGTGGGTGGTGTGATGATTATCCTGAACGCCACCTACGGATTCACGAGCGGAGACCTGATAGCCCCTCAAGCCAATGCCATGGCAGCGGTCATCGAGCCGTTAATGAGTGGCGTGGGCGCTCCGTGGTTGCTCTACGGTATCGGCGCCGTGCTGGCAATCATCCTGAATTTCTGCAAGATACCGGCATTGGCATTTGCGCTGGGTATGTTCATCCCGATACAACTCAACATTCCGCTGGTGGTAGGCGGAGCCATCAACTGGTTTGTCACCACCCGCAGCAAAGATGCCGCTCTCAATGCCGAACGCGGAGAGAAAGGAACCCTGCTGGCATCGGGCTTCATTGCCGGAGGTGCGCTGATGGGTGTGGTGAGCGCCGCCATGCGTTTCGGAGGCATTGATATGGTAAACAATATGTGGTTGAGCAATGCATGGTCGGAAATTTTATCACTGATTGCTTATGTGCTATTGATCATCTACTTTATCAAAGCATCCTTATCGATAAAACGTTAGGAGCTGTTGAATGGACTCTCATTCCGTTAATTAACTCAAAAAGGTTTCAGATTATTCAAGGTCTGAAACCTTTTTTGTTTTAACATTGTTCTACCTTTGCCGAATTGAATCACAACATAATGTGGGGAAAAACTATAACAATAAAATCATAACGTATGGCAGCAACCATCGGACATATCTCACAGGTCATAGGACCCGTAGTAGACATCTATTTTGAAGGAACGGATACCGAAGTACAACTTCCCGGCATTCATGACGCGCTTGAAATCAAGCGTTCCAACGGCAAGCATTTGATCGTCGAAGTCCAACAACACATCGGTGAAAATACCGTCCGCACGGTTGCCATGGACAGCACCGACGGCTTGCAACGGGGCATGAAGGTGCATCCGATGGGAGGCGCCATCACCATGCCCATCGGAGACCAGATAAAAGGGCGCGTACTGAACGTTGTCGGCGACAGCATTGACGGCATGCGCGACCTCAACCGCGAAGGCGCCTACCCCATTCACCGCGAACCGCCCAAGTTCGAAGACCTTACCACCGTACAGGAGGTGCTCTATACCGGTATCAAGGTGATAGACCTGCTCGAGCCGTACAGCAAAGGCGGAAAGATCGGACTCTTCGGCGGAGCCGGCGTAGGCAAGACCGTTCTCATTCAGGAACTCATCAACAACATCGCCAAGAAGCAACACGGATTCTCCGTATTTGCCGGTGTGGGCGAACGTACGCGAGAAGGCAACGACCTGCTGCGCGAAATGATAGAATCGGGTGTCATCCGCTATGGCGACGCATTCAAGAAGAGCATGGAAGCCGGTCACTGGGACTTGTCGAAGGTAGACTATGACGAAGTAGCCAAGTCGCAGGTAGCCCTGATATTCGGACAGATGAACGAGCCTCCGGGTGCCCGACAGTCGGTGGCACTCTCGGGACTGACGGTTGCCGAATCGTTCCGCGACAACGGCACCGGCGGCGAAGGCGGTTCGCACGACATCCTGTTCTTCATCGACAATATCTTCCGCTTCACACAAGCCGGTTCCGAAGTGTCGGCGCTGCTGGGACGCATGCCATCCGCCGTGGGGTATCAACCTACGCTTGCCACCGAGATGGGCGCCCTGCAAGAACGCATCGCCTCTACCCGCCGGGGTTCCATCACCTCCGTGCAAGCCGTGTATGTGCCTGCCGACGACTTGACCGACCCGGCACCTGCCACCACCTTTACACACTTGGATGCCACAACGGTGCTCGACCGTAAGATAACCGAACTGGGCATCTATCCCGCCGTCGATCCGCTGGCATCGACATCGCGCATCCTCGACCCGCACATTGTGGGGAAAGAGCACTATGACACGGCACAGCGCGTCAAACAGATTCTGCAACGCAACAAAGAGCTGCAAGACATCATCTCCATCCTCGGTATGGAGGAGCTGTCGGACGAAGACCGCACGATAGTGAACCGTGCCCGCCGCGTACAGCGCTTCCTGTCGCAACCGTTTGCCGTGGCGGAACAGTTCACCGGCGTACCCGGAACGATGGTAGCCATCGAAGATACCATTGCCGGTTTCAAGAAGATACTCGACGGCGAAGTGGATGATCTGCCCGAACCCGCATTCCTCAACGTCGGCACCATAGATGAGGTGGCCGAAAAGTCCAAGGCGGCCGAAGAGCCCGAAAAGGCAGTGTAAACCATGGCGGGAAAATTACACCTGACCATTGTATCCCCGGTCAAAGAATTATTCGACGAC
>JAISGR010000027.1 GCA_031262995.1 Prevotellaceae bacterium
CCCCCACTGCCGGCTGTGACGCACCTGTGTCGCCGGCTGTGGCGAACATTGACTAACGGTAGTCGCGAACAGCGACTACCGTTAGTCGTTTATCCCGACTACAGGTAGTCGTTTATCCCGACTACAGGTAGTCACTCATCCCGACTACAGGTAGTCGCTCATCCCGACTACCGTTAGTCGTTCATCCAGACTACAGGTAGTCGCTCATCCCGACTACTGGTAGTCACTCATCCCGACTACCGGTAGTCGCTGTTCGCCACAGCCGGCGGCGCAGGTGCGTCACAGCCGGTGGTGGGGGTGTGAGGTTGGAGGCAGTGGAGCTTGTGATGCGCCGTTGGTGACACCTCTTCAACGTTCAGGCTCCTCTTGAGGAAGTATCATTTGTCTTGGCTTTAAAGCTCCAGCTTGTACTGCACGCCGTGTTTCCGGGCATGGCGTTTCCAGAACTTCTTTCTGTAATGGAGCGTGCGTTCGATGCAGTAAGCGGTGTCTGCCCCGCGGGCTTCGGCATACCGTGTGGCGAGTTCGACAAAGAAGGCGGGCTGTCCCCACAGGCGGGCGAAGTTGGCACATCCTTTCTCTACGCTGACCTTTCCGAAGTACATGCGGTTGGTATCGACAAGGGAGAAGCGGTACTCGCCGTCTACCGTGTCGAACAGGATGTTGCCGGGCGAATAGTCGCGGTGCAGGATACCGTGCTCGTGCATCGCGGCAGTGAAGCGGGCTAACGCCTGCACGATGTCCCGACAGTCGGCGATGTCGGCATTGCCAAACTCGTAGAAGTTGCGGCGGTAGGGCGACTGCTCGCTGATGAAGTAGGATTCGGCGAGCAGCCCGAAGGAAGCGTTTGTGAGACAGGCTATCGGTCGGGGCGTTTCGATGCCTGCCTGCAACAACCGGTTGGGGTAGGTGAATGCGCGTTCGGCTTTGGACTTCCGGAAGAAGGAGTAGACAATGCGGTTGAAGAGCGACGGAACGGCATATCGCTTCACGTTGATGCTCCGGGTGCCGACAGTCATTACCTTGATGGTGTTTCTGCCTGCGTAGATGATTTCCCCTTCGGTGTCAAACCGATTGATTCGTTCAAGGATAGCGGGCATGATGCTTTCGTAAGCGGGGCTATACTGCATGTGTACGGTGGGCTGCTGCCCTGTCAGGCGGAAATACTTATCCAATACCAGCAGGGAGATGAGCCGTTCGCGCTGCTTGTCCCTGAAAGGAGCCACGTAGTCATGGGCGTGTGCGATGATCTGTTGGGCTTCGTCGGGGTGCTGGATATAGTAAGTCACCCGCTCCTCCAGATCCGAGAAGTCGGGTTTGATCTCGATGTAGTGGTAGTTGGGAATCAGCGTCCCCTCCATGAACCACGTTTCGCAGGTAGGTCGGGGCATGACGGCGATGGAGTTGGACGACATCACCCACTTCAGGTTGCTTGCCACATCGTTGCCTTCGAGCGCCATGATGAACTTGTAGTCCAAGTGTTCGCGGATGGTTTTCTTCTCGGTCTGCCACTCGGCAGGGTCGGTGGTGCGCTTGCTCACATCGCCCAGGTCGCACAGCGGGTGCTGGAAGTACATCTCCATGAACTGCCGGCGGTTGGGTTTGTCCTTCACCTTGCCGCGGAAGATGACTCGGTCTTGCTTGTCGGCAAACGCTTTCTTGTCGTCGACAAAGATGAAATGGCGCGCCTTGTTCAGCTTCATCACGATGGAGTTGCGGTTGTCGGGCACCAGCGGACGGCTCTTCACGATAGCGGGAGCGGGCGGTACGTAGGTCACATCGCCCGGACAGAAGCACCAGCGATAGTGCGGCGGAAACCAGCGGGTATATTCATGCGTATCGAAGAAGTAGACCTTGTGCCGCCCCATCTTGTGCGCCTTGAGCGGCGGGGCATCGGCAGGAAGGGGCATCGGCTGAGAGAGCCGGTTGTAGTACTCCACCCGCCGGTTGATGTATTCGATGTCGTCCCGCCGCGCTGCCGATGCCAACACCCTGTGCAACCGCATCCGATGCCACAAGCCGGGGATGAGCATACGGAGCATGTTCAGTCCGTAATAGACAAACTTAGGGTGCTTGCCGCTGCGCAGTGTATATAGTAATTTATTTTTCATAAGCCTGCCCGATACGTCCATTGCTAAAAGTGAGGCGGCAAAGGTATTTCTTTTCGGGGACTTTTCAGCAGATTGGGGAGTAATAACGCGAGTGGACGGTGAATCAGTGCGTTAGCGTCAATACTGCTGTGGTCTGCTTTTTGCCCAAAATGCAGGTAAAAGCGAAGTTGGGAAAGATTTTCGTTACTAATGCGTTACCTGTTTCCACGAGTGGAAAGCGACGCAAAGTTACTTAAAACAAGAAAGTTATGAAACAGAAAGTAGAGGTGCTGTTCTACCTCAAGAAAAAGGAACAGGACAAGGACGGGAAGTGCCCTATTATGGGGCGAATTACCGTTGGCAAAACCATCGCTGCATTTTCAACGAAGTTGAAAATAGATATAGAGTTAAAGCCAAGAACTGTCTCAATACACATCTCGACAATGCGACGTATGGTGAGTTTGGCTATTGGAGAGGGTATCATTAGCCATGACCCGTTCAATGGATATGCTCCTCCCCATGCGGAGAAAGTCCACCGATACTTGAATAAGCAAGAGGTTTTCCTTCTAATGAACACTCCGCTCAAGAAGGATTTGCATAAGTTGATACGGGATTTGTTCCTCATTCAAATCTTCACCGGACTTGCTTGGAATAGTTGAATATATTAGCCGCATTACGATTTCTTATAAGAAAAAGAATAAAAAAAGTTTGGATATATTACACTATTGCATAGCTTTGCGTTCAAACTTGAATCCAATTCATATGAAGACTGCAATTCTTATTTTGTTCAGCACGATCTTTCTCGTAGCATGCACCCATCCAAATGCTACTACGGACTCTACAAATATGGAGAGTGATCCGGTATTCAACAAAGAATTAGTAAAAGACACCTTGTCATCGGTTCAAGTTCAACGTTTATATGAAACGGCCAAAGTGTGGGGTGTGCTCAAGTATTGCCATCCCAACATAGTGAACGGTAGCTATGACATGGATTTTGAATTGGCCAAGCAGCTGTCTATAACGTTGTGTGAACAGCTGCCTATTGATTCGGTCTTAATCGGATGGTGTAATCAGTACGGAGAACTCTATACGAAAACGGAGATAACGGCACCTCAATGGCTCATTCATGGTCTGTCGCCGGGTACAGCACGTATGATGAATAGAATATGGTCTTCGGCATCATATTCTCGCGAAAGCCATTATGTAAAGATTGGGATGCTACAAGGGATACCCATTTTTCAAAATGAAAAACAATATCGAGAGATTGGAGACCCCTCCCAAATCTATCGCCTGCTCAGTTTATTCCGTTATTGGAATATTGTTAATCATTATTATGCCAACATAGATTTGTTGGACGATTGGGACAATGTCTTAAAAGAGTTCATTCCGATTTTCTTTGCATCAGCCACTAAAAGCGAATATGTTGAAGCATTAAATCGCCTGACACACGAAATAGAAGACGGGCATGGGGTGTTATATTCGGATGTCGACCCCTACAAATATCTGTTTGGCGATAGGATAGCAGCTGTCGGCGCCAGGTTCGTCGGCGATACTCTTGTTGTGGTATCTACTCCTCATACGCTACTAAATAATGAGATTTCCAGAGGTGATGAGGTCGTAACGGTAAATGGAGTTGGCATTAAGGAGATTATTCAAGAAAGGACAAACCTTACCGCGGCTTCTAACATGAAAGCTATATATACTCGAATCAGCGAACAAATATTCAGAACTGACAGAGATACATTGGAAGTCCAAATCAGAGACAAACATGGCAGAATATCCCATGTCAAACTGCCAACCTATCCTGCAAAAGATGTAGACTTGGAAGTTATGCCGGACACCTGCTTCCGGCTGATAGGAACGGTAGGCTATCTATATACCGGAACCTACAAGAATCAATATAAGAGTAAGATAAAGAAAGCGATAGAGAACACGCAAGCGCTTATTATAGATCTAAGGTGCTATCCGGGTGAATACATGCTGTATTCTTTTGGGGAATTATTGTCTAAGAAACGTGTTCTGTTTGCGAAACTGAGAGAACTCCGTTCTGTACAGCCACGTGATTTTAAAGTAACTGATGCTGCATCGGTAGGACCTTTGTTTAGCTTTTCTGCATACGATAAGCCGGTATATGTCCTTGTAGATGAGAACACGTTTAGTCAAGCGGAATATATGGCACTTGCCTATTCCGCTCTCCCAAACGTGACGGTAGTTGGATCCCAAACCGCCGGAGCCGATGGTGATGTTGCCGAGATTTGGCTGCCGGGACGTATGCTGACGTATATCAGTAGTATCTCTGTTTTAGACAGAGATGGGTATAACACGCAACGAATAGGCATAATGCCGGACATTGTTGTGACGCCCTCCGTAGAAGACATCAGGAATGGCAATGATGCAGTTCTTAACTATGTTTTGAAACTTATACAACCAAATTGCTAAAAAAGTTATCAGAAGAGGCAAAAAAATCTTAGGAATCGCCATACACAGGTATAACATGGCTCATTTATCCGTTTTAAGAGTGATACATTTGGTCATCGCAAAGGACTTGCATACCTTTGCAGTATGGTCTTTGAACGGATGCAAAACAAAGTGAACCAAAGAGTTCGCCTCGTTACTTAGCCGTTACCTACCCAAGCCTCACAGGTAGTAAACTCCTATCAATCAAATAATCTGCTGTTTTTTGAGACAGATGTAACGGTTTTCGGCGGAGAATGCTCACTGACGTTACTGCACTGTCTTTTTTAGGTTATCTTTGCGCCATATTTTTAGCATGGAGCAGGAATGAAACAGAAATATTATGTGGTATGGAACGGCATAGAGCCGGGTATCTACGACAACTGGACAGCGTGTCAGGCACAGATAAAAGGATATGCGCAAGCCCGCTACAAATCATTCAAAAGCCGGCAAGAGGCGGAAGAAGCATATACTTTGCCCGCGCCCGTCGCATCGCCTGCCGCATCGTCCGTGTCAACCAAGTCTTCTTCATTCGTCGACCCCCTTCCCTACGACGACAACAGCCTGGCAGTAGATGCCGCCTGTAGCGGGAACCCCGGCAAGATGGAGTATCGCGGCGTGCACGTGGCAAGCCGTCAGGAGGTGTTTCACTACGGACCGGTGTACGGCACGAACAACATCGGTGAGTTCCTTGCCATCGTACACGGGCTTGCCCTGATGGAACAGAAAGGCATCAAGCTGCCCATATACAGCGACAGCGTCAACGCCATCAAGTGGGTCAAGCAGAAGAAATGCAAAACCAAACTGCCGCGCAACGAGCAGACCGAAGCCCTCTTCCAGGTTATCGAGCGCGCCGAGGTGTGGCTGAAAGCGCATCGTGTCACCACACCCGTCATCAAGTGGGAAACAGCGGCATGGGGGGAGATACCGGCAGACTTCGGGCGAAAATAGGGAACGCGCTCCCGTCCCAACAGGAACAGACATTTTTCCCATTGAGACGAATCTGTCATCCCAATAAGCCAACGGGCTTGTCTTACTGAGAGAGAGGCGTTGTCTCGTCGGAACAAGCGGCCAAGCTCCATAAAGTATCATCATGGAGAATAACACTTCGCCATTCTTGCGTATCGACAAACAATGATTACCTTTGCTGCCAAGACAATGATAAAATAGCGTTTATGAGTGACTTTTTAACCCCTTTTACCGATTGGTCGTTTAAGTTTTTCTTTGGTAGAGAGCAGTCGAAAGAGATATTAATACCGTTTTTGAACGATTTGTTGCCGGAGGAAGATGCGATTGTTGATTTGCATTTCCTCGACCGCGAACAACAACCAGAAGCCAGAGAGAACCGTTTGTGTATCTTTGATATTTACTGTCAGACCGATACGGGCAAACACTTTATTGTAGAGATGCAACGCCAGTCGCAAGTTGACTTCAAAGACCGCGCATTCTTTTACATCTCTACGGCAGTGACCCGGCAGGGCAAGTCGGGCAACGATTGGAACTACAACGGGATAGCCCCCGTGTATGGAGTATTCTTCCTTGATTTTCATCTGTCCGGCATCAACAAACCCATCACGGATGTTGTTTTGGCAGACAGAGAAACAGGCGAAGTGTTTTACCACAAAATCAGGCAGGTCTTCATCTCGCTGCCCGATTTCAAACTAACAGCAGATGAGTGTAACACCAAGTTTGAACAATGGATTTATTCACTTAAAAATATGGAAACATTAGGTCACATACCCGAACAGTTTAAGCGCAATATCCCTGCACTGAATCGCCTTGAAGAGCTGGCACGTGTCGGCGCTCTCTCTTCCAAGGAGTACGATCAGTATCAAGAAAGCTTGAAGGTACATCGGGATAATTTGGCTGTGCTGACCTTCACACATTTGGAAGGTAGAAAGGAAGGGCGGCAGGAAGGTAGAAAGGAAGGACTTTTGGAAGGAAAGATGGATGATGCAAGAAATCTGAAGCGGTTAGGCGTTGCAACCGAGATTATTATGCAAGGTACCGGCTTGTCGCGTGAAGTCATTGAAAGGTTATAACCCCTCTGTTATGTTCTCCCGTCTCTCTTGAGTGAAGCCTGTACCTTGCCGTTGAAATATCTTAATCGGATGCTGAGAGGGCTACTTCATCTTCATTGATGTCACATTCGATGTCGGGCATGCATTTGCGTATATCCTTTATCTCATAGCCCCGGCTCAGGGCGAAGCGCACCAGCTTGCCGTCGCGTTCATAATTGCTGGCGGCATGTACGCTTTTCTGCTTCGAGACCAACAGCTTCCCCAATGTCATCAGATAATCCATCTCGTCTACTTCATTCAACAACCGGTTGCTGATGAAAGGGGAAATCTTCTTTAACCGCAGGGCTTGCGCAATCTTTCGTTTTCCCCACTTGGCGAAGTAAATCTTGTCGTGGATAAAGGCACGGCAATAGCGTTCTTCGTCGACGTAGTGCGCTGCTTCCAATCTGGAAAGAATGTTATTTACGGTTTCGTAAGGCAGCCCCCAACGCACAATCTTCTCGGCAATATCGGCACGGCAATATTCGGTGGTGGCACAACTCTCAGCCAGTTTGCTGAAAGCTTCATCTTCATTGTAAGTACGAATCATCTTTTTTCGGCAATTATAAATCTATCGTTATGTGAAATATCCTGTTGAAGGAGTACGTTGCTGTAACCGGTCAGATGCAACATCTCGACGATCTCCCGTCCGTATCTGCGATTGATTTCGAGGTAAAGCTTGCCGCCGCAAGGGAGCATCATCATGCCCAGTACGCCGATACGGCGGTAGAAGCGGAGCGGATCTTTGTCGGGTACAAACAGTGCCACGGACGGTTCCCAGTCGAGCACGTGAGGTTCCATCTCTTTCCGTTCGGACATCGTGACGTAGGGAGGGTTACTCACGATGACATCGTATTGCTCGTCCGGCGACGGGATGTATGTCATCACATCGCACAAACGGAACTTGACGGAAGTGTGCAGCAACCTGTTATTGGTTTCGGCGATGAACAGTGCGTCTTGGGAAATGTCCCATCCGCAGACTTGTGCCTCGGGAAAGGTTGCCGCCAGTGTAATGGCCATGCAACCGCTTCCGGTACCGATGTCCAGGATGTGTGCATCGGGAGAGATTTCGGCAATCATGCGTTCGGTCAGTTCTTCGGTTTCGGGACGGGGAATGAGTACGTCGCGCGTGACACGGAAATTCCGCCCCAGAAAGCGGGCTTCACCGATGATGTATTGTATCGGCTCGTTCTGTTTCAGGCGATCGAGAATTGTCTGTATACGAAACCGCTCTTTCGCGGATAATGTTATATCTTTGCCCAGATAATAATCTGCAACAGGCTGTCCCATCAGCTCACAGCAGATGAGTTTTGTCAGATTGGCGGCTTCCCGAGCCTCATAAACCGTACTCAATTCTTGTCGAAGATAGGAGGGTATTTGTTGATGCGGTAACATATCGAGTTATCAGGCTGCAAAAGTATAAAAAAGGGACTAATCACAATGTGCATGAACGAAGAAAAATACATGTATCGCGCCTTACAGCTGGCACGAAACGGATTGTGTAACACCCCCCCTAATCCGATGGTGGGGGCAGTTATTGTACACGAAGGGAAAATTATCGGCGAGGGGTATCACGTGCGGTGCGGCGAAGGACACGCCGAGGTGAATGCCATCCGCTCGGTCGGAGACGAATCATTGCTGCGGCGTTCCACACTCTACGTCACGCTGGAGCCGTGTTCGCACCATGGGAAGACACCGCCGTGTGCCGACCTGATCATCGCCAAGCAGATACCGCGCATCGTCGTGGGGTGCCAAGACCCGTTTCCCGAAGTGTCCGGACGAGGCATTCGCATGCTCCGCGAGGCAGGGCGGGAAGTGACGGTAGGTATGCTGGAGAGTGAGTGCCGACACCTCATCCGACGCTTCATCACCTTTCATACGCAGCGCCGTCCGTACATCACGCTGAAATGGGCAGAATCTGCCGACCGCTTTATTGATGTGTGCCGCACCGGCGGTACACCGGTCATACTCTCCACGCCTCAGACTTCCATGCTGGTGCACAAGATGCGGGCAGCGCATTCGGCAATTCTGGTGGGCACCCGTACGACGCTGCTCGACAATCCGTCGCTGACGGTGCGCCGCTGGCACGGTCGGTCGCCTGTCCGGCTGGTTTTAGACCGTACACGCTCGCTTCCCGCCGACTTGCACCTGTTCGACGGCAGTGTGCCGACACTGGTCTTTACCGAACAACCGACGCCGGCGTCTCTGCCGCTACATTTGCCGACGCCGACAGGTGTGGAGTATATTCCGCTGGATTACAGTCGCGACATCCTGCCGCAGTTGATGCAAGTGTTGTACCAACGCAAGTTACAATCTCTGCTGGTCGAAGGCGGCAGCACACTGCTGCAATCGTTTATCGACGCAGGGTTGTGGGACGAGGCTGTGATAGAGGAAAGCCCGATGCGGTTGCAGTCGGGTGTGCCGGCACCGGTCATCAAAGGGTACACGACGTTGGAAACAAGATTCGGGCGTATCTTCCGCTTGGTTACAGCAATTTGAATTCGTACCCCTCTTCCTTCAGAAAATCCAAGGCACGCGGCAGGGCATACTGTAGATTCCCCGTATCCCACGACTTTCGGGAGTCGTGGAAGGTGATGATGGAGCCGTTGCGTGCATAGCGCATCACATTGGCGAGCACCTGCGGTCCGCGCAGCTTGTTGCTGTAGTCGCGCGTCACCACATCCCACATCACAATGGTATAGGTGCGTTTCAGCACAAAGTATTGCGCCCACCGCATGTGTCCGTGCGGCGGACGGAAGAGGTTGGTCTTCATCATCTCATTGGCTTTGTCGGCATTGTCCAGATAGTCGCCCGACCAATGTTCGAATCCGCGGATATGATTGTAGGTATGGTTGCCGATGCGGTGCCCGCCCTCCTGCACCAATCGGAAGATGTCCGGGTGTTTGCGGATGTTGTCTCCCACCATAAAGAATGTAGCCTTCACCGCATGTTTATCGAGCAACTCCAGTACCCATGGTGTTACCTCGGGGATGGGACCGTCGTCAAAGGTCAGGTAGACTGCCCGTTCGTCGGGATTCATCCGCCAGAGGGCGGTGGGATATAGTTTGCGTACAAACTCGGGGGGCTGCTCAATAAACATATATATAATGGTGTAGTGCTTGCATCCTTCATCGAATCATTGCATGGAGGCACGCATTGCCTGGGCACGCTCCAGACACATCTGGTAAAGTTCATCGAACTTGCCGTCGTAGAGCGATTCCTGCTTGGAGTGGTAGGTATGCATCTGCTTCACAACGTCGTTGAGCATCGGCAGGTAGTAGCCGATGAGGTTCTGCCAGGCGTCCAGAAAGCGGTTGTCATCCAAGCTGAGATACCACGTGATGTACTCTACCGCCATGTCTGCCACTGCCGTGGCGATGCGGTCGGCGCTGTCGAGGTCGTTCAGCTTGTAGTACGATTCCGACATCTCCATGGCTCCGTTTTGGATGTGATAGGGTACGTTTATCGCCGGAATCATCTTCTCTGCGTAGTCGAGCACGGCTTTTGCCTTGTCCGGCTTGTTCTCCTTGAGCAACTGACCGGCAAGCTGGGCAAAGATGCGTCGGTGCGAATAGCACATGCGCATCACATTCTCGTCCAGGTAGATGCCGGGCTTGTCGATGCCGCCAAACTTGAACTTGTGCATCAGGTTGTCGTACATCTTGTCGGTGTCGATGAGGAAATCGTTCCGTGAGTTCTGTTTGATGTCGAACGGAGTGAAGCGATAGGCAAGTCCCTCTTGGATGAAGTGGTTCTGCATGCCCAGGTAATTCTCCGATCCTACGCTGATAGCCATGTAGATGGGGCGTTCCCAGTTGGCTTCGGCGAGCATCTCGAGCATCATCAGTTCGCTCTTGTAGAGCGCCGGTTTCCCTTTCAGGGAGATGTGCATGTAGTCGGGGATGCTGTCGCCCGGTATCATCATGCCGCTGCGGCGTACCGCCTCCTTGTCTACCTTGATGACAATGCTGTCGGTCGGTATGACTTGCAGGTCTTTATGCTTGCCGCGCACCCAATACTTCAGGATGTTCTTCAGCTCGTACGGATTCTCTCCCCACTCTTTCTCGATATTAGTCAGCACTTCGGGGTTGCCGTCGAGGTTTTGCTTGCGGGCATTGGCGTAGATTTCGTCTATTTGCTTCTTGTAGCCCGGCTTCACTTGCACGTAGTCGTTGGTTCCTTCTACGTATTCCATGCGATCCCACGAGATGGGCAGCGAGGGCGAATCGTAAGCGGGACGCTTCATCTGGTCGATGTACCAGTCGGTCTGCAGGTAGCTCAGGTTGCAGGTACGGGCATCGGTGCGGAAGCCTTCGGTCTCCTGATTGTACCACAAGGGGAAGGTGTCGTTGTCGCCGTTGGTATAGATGATGGGGTTCCCCGTTTCGGGCAGCGACATGAGGTAGTTCTGTCCGAAGTCGCGGCAGACGTAGCGTCCGCTGCGGTCGTGGTCGTCCCATGTCTGCCCGACCATTTGGAGGGGTACCAGCAGACAAGCCACGGTGGCAAGGATAGCTGCCGGCAGCTCTTTCATCTTGACATAATGTCTGAGCAGCTGCACCACTCCTGCCACGCCCATGCCTATCCAGATGGCAAAGGCATAGAACGAGCCGGCATAGGCGTAATCGCGTTCGCGCGGCTGGTTGGGGGTCTGGTTGAGGTAGAACACAATGGCAAGTCCGGTCATGAAGAAGAGGAAGAATACCACCCAGAATTGCTTGGCTCCGATCTGGTCTTCATAGTGAATCTGCTCGTAACCGATGCGGCGGACGCCCGAACGGGTGCGGAAGATTTGCCACAAGAGTCCTATCACGCCCAGCAACAGGGGCAATCCGTAGAACACGTTGTGTCCCTTGTTCTCTTTCAACAGGGTTGGCAGCAGGGTCTGGTCGCCCACCAACCGGTTGTCGATAAAGGAGATGCCGGTAATCCAGTTGCCCTTGTCCGCTTCGCCGTTGCCTTGCAGGTCGTTCTGCCGTCCGACAAAGTTCCACATGAAGTAGCGCCAGTACATCCAGTTGACCTGATACTGAAAGAAGAATTTGATGTTCTCCCATTGTGTGGGCATATTGACGGTGACCATACTGCCGCAGTCGTCGAAAGGAACGTCGTACCCCTTCATGTTTGTCCAGAGGCGGTATTCGTCGGCATACTTCGAGTCGTACATACGGGGGAAGAACATGTTCTGCGCGTAGGTGTATTCGATCCGTCCGGGTATCTCGATGTAGCTGTCCTTTTCGTCGGGAGTGGCTTTCTCCTTGCGGATATATTTGGTGCCTTCGCTACCGATGCGGTACCGGCAATAGCCGTCTTCTACGTCGAGTGCAATCTTCGACGAGAATGCCTGCCCGTAGAAGAGCGGACGGGTTCCGTACTGCTCGCGTCCGAGGTATTCGCCCAGGGTGAAGATGTCTTCGGGAGAGTTCTGATCCATGGGCGTGTTGGCTGCCGAGCGAATCATGATGAGCGCATAAGAGGAGTAGCCCATCACAATCAGCATGGTGCAGAGCAAGCCGGTGTTCAGCGTACGTGCCGACACGCGCAGGCTCTCCTTGATGGCTGCCTGCGTTTTCGGGCGGAGGTAGAAGAGCAGTGCGGCGATCACGATGATGCCTGTCACCACCGATGCGACGCCGTGTCCGTAGAACGGGATGCCCAGCATGGCGATGGTAACGACAAACGAGAGCGCCATGCGCCCTTTGCTTTTCTCCGCATAACTTTCGTACACACCCCACACGAGTGCGGCTGCCAGCAGCACGACATAGACCACCACGCCGGTATTGAACGGCATGCCCATCCCGTTGACAAACAGCAGTTCGAACCAGCCGCCTATCTTCACGATGCCCGGCACAACGCCGTAGAGCACAACCGCCACCAATACGGCTGAACCCAGCAGTGCCAGCAGCGAGCCTTTGGCATTGGCGTGGGGCACCTTCTTGTAGTAGTACACCAGCACGATGGCAGGCAGACAGAGCAGGTTGAGCAGGTGCACGCCGATGCTCAAGCCGGTGAGGTAGGCTATCAGGATGAGCCAGCGGTCGGAGTGCGGCTCGTCTGCCACATCCTCCCATTTCAGTATCAGCCAGAACACAACCGCCGTAAAGAGAGAGGAGAAGGCGTAAACCTCGCTCTCCACCGCGCTGAACCAGAACGTATCGCTAAAGGTATAAACCAGTGCGCCGACGGCTCCGCTGCCCAGCACGGTGATGATCTGTCCGGCAGTGATGTGCTGCTCGTCCGCAAACACCAGCTTACGTACCAGGTGGGTGATGCTCCAGAAGAGAAACAGGATACAGGCACCGCTCATCAGGGCGCTCATGTAGTTCACCATCTTTGCCACGGTGGTTGCGTCGGCGGCAAACTGCGTGAAGAAGTTTGCCATCAACATGAAAAACGGAGCGCCGGGCGGATGTCCGACTTCCAGCTTGTAACCGGTTGTGGTGAACTCCGGGCAGTCCCAGAAACTGGCGGTGGGTTCGATGGTGAGACAATAAACCGTGGCTGCAATCAGGAATACGATCCAGCCGGTGAGATTGTTGAGGGTTCTGTACTGTTTCATTCGGATGAAAATACGTGAGATTTGATGTTTATTACGGACTGACTCAGCCCTGTAAATGCAGCCAATTATATCATAATCACCGCAATTGGGCGCAAATATAAGTATTATAAATGAATATCTCTTATCGCCTCCTGCTTCTTTGTATTATTTACCTCATCCGCAATTGCCCGCCCGACGGGCAGTCGCCGCAGCTGTGCCGCCCCATGCCACCCATTCGGTCTGTTTTTCGACGAGCGAACATGTCCCGGTTGCCTCGTCCGTTGCGACGGGTTTGCCCGCAGTTACCGATTGCGGATGCCACAGCCTGTTAATCTTTTTCTGAATCTGCTTGCGACAAGCCATCGTTGTTCACGGAGATGCCCTACAATGCCTTCAGGAGGGGGTGAAGTAAAGTATACGACTGTACGCGGTAAAGTATACGACCAGACAGGCTCAGGTATACGACCGGACAAGGTCAGGTATACGACCTTGCCGTGCCTCCTCCTGTCAATGCCCTGTTGTCCTTCAGGTATTGTCAGTATAATTCATCTTACCAAGTCCTGTCGGGCACCGGATGCCACCCTGTCAAAGTAACGATACGGTAGTGGCGTAGCTCTTCCTCAACCCGCAGCTTAGGTAGCGTCCACCTTATTTCTTATATTTAGTTGTTTTTAGTAATCAGGTATATTGTATAATTAAGTTCGAGTTGTATCTTTGCCACGCCTTTAACCACTTGCTGATAATAACTAATTTTATTTATAACTAAGAGTTTATGGATGGATATAATTTCTCATGGGACCAACTGGGCGATATTCAATTAGGACGTCCGAACCTGGGTCCACACACCACTGTTGCCGTATACCGGCTGATGCAATACACCATGCGTGCCGTGCTGGAGAAGGAATACGGCGACGAACGTACCCGCGAGCTGCTGGTGCTGGCAGGCAAAGTGGCAGGTACCGAGTTCTGCAAGAACATGCTCGATGTCTCATTGCCCCTCAATCAATTCATCGCACAGCTGCACGACCGGCTCATCGACTTGTCGGTAGGCATTCTGCGCGTTGAAGAGTCGGATGCCGAGAATCTGGTCTTTCTGGTAACGGTCTCCGAAGACCTGGACTGCTCGGGCTTGCCCCTCAAGGGCGTGACCGTGTGCGACTACGACGAAGGCTTCATCGAAGGCATCTTCGAAGTCTATACCGGCAAGGTGTTTCGCGTCAAGGAGGTTGATTGCTGGACGACGGGCGAACGCACCTGCCGATTCTCCATCAAACCCAAAGAGTAACCACCAATCTTCCGGAGTAAATGACCGAAAAAGAGCACGCCATTGCCGGACAACTCATCCAAATCGTCAACCGGATCATAGAAGGCAGACCGCATTTCCCGCTCGAAGTTGACGGTTTGGAGGGTATCGAAGACGATACGTTCCGAACGCTCTCCCTGCAAACCATCGAAATGGGACGGGAATATCAGGAGGCTTACAACTTCCTGATGGAGCTTGCTGCGGGTAAGCTGTACACCGAATCGCCGCGACACAATAACATGGTGAGTCCCTTCAAGCAACTCCACTCGGAGCTGCGCTACCTCACGTGGCAGATCAAGGAGATTGCCAACGGCGACTACGACCAGCATGTCACCTTCTCGGGTGACTTCTCCGAAGCCATCAACAAGATGATTCTGGCGCTGCGCGAACGCAAGGTGCTGGAAGAACGGCTCAACGAGTCCAACAAGACCAAAGATAAACTCTTCTCCATCATAGCACACGACCTGAAGAACCCGTTCAACTCACTGCTCGGCTTTGTACAGATATTGCAACAGGAGGTGGAGAAGGAGCAGCCCGACATCGCCCTGGTGCGCGAGTTTATCCATGTGCTCGACGACTCCATCTCGAAAGCCTACGACCTGCTGATCAATCTGCTGGACTGGTCGCGCCTGCAACGCAACCGCATCACCATCACCCCGGTGGACAGCAACCTGAACGAGATTGTGACTTATGCCATCCGCGTCGGTTCCACCACTGCCGTCGAAAAGAATATTGCCGTCAACTACCTCACCCCGGGCAATTACCCCGCAGTGACCGACGGCGCCATCATCAACGTCATCCTGCGCAACCTGCTGGGTAATGCCGTCAAGTTCACCCCCAACGACGGACACATCGACGTCTCTGTCCACCGCACCGACACCCGTTACGAAATCTCCGTCAAAGACAGCGGCATCGGCATCCGACCCGAAGACCTCTCCAAGCTGTTTCGTGCGGATGTGACGCACACCACAGCCGGCACCAACAACGAAGCCGGCACCGGACTGGGACTGATGCTTTGCAAGGAGTTTGCCCACAAACTGGGCGGAGAGATATGGGTAGAGAGCACCTACGGGGAAGGGAGCAAGTTCACCTTCACGATACCCGCATCGCCTGCTTCATAAAAAAAGGAGACCCTCCCTCACGGGACAGTCTCCTTGGTATGAGCAAATCTCATAAATGATAGTGTATTTATCTTCGTTTTAGAGTGCACCCACTTGTTTGAGTGCATCATTGGTGTTGCGCACGGCTTCGGCGCTTGCCTTGAACTTGGCTTGCTCGTCGGCATTCAGCTTGATGTCGACAATCTTCTCGATGCCGTTCTTGCCCAGGATCACCGGTACGCCGATGCAGATGTCGGATACGCCATATTCGCCTTCCAGATATACCGAGCAGGGAATCATCTTCTGCTGATTGTGCAGGATGGCTTCGGCTACGAAAGCGCCTGCCGCACCCGGTGCATACCAAGCCGAAGTGCCCAGCATCTTGGTCAGTGTGGCGCCGCCTACCATGGTGTCGGCTACGACTTTATCCAACTGCTCTTCGCTCAGGAGCGTGCTTACCGGCTGTCCTTTGTAGGTAGCCAGCCGTGCCAGCGGAATCATTGTGGTGTCGCCGTGTCCGCCGATAACGATGCCTTCCACTTCGTTGGCGTTGCAGCCCAAGGCTTGCGACAGGTAATATTTGAAGCGTGAGCTGTCCAGTAATCCGCCCATACCGATGATGCGGTTGCGGGGAATGCCCAATGCCTTTACCGACAGATAAGTCATTGTGTCCATCGGGTTGGCGATAACGACCAAAACAGCATTGGGAGAATATTTCAAGATGTTTTCTGCAACACCTTTGACGATACCGGCGTTAACGCCTACCAGTTCTTCGCGCGACATGCCCGGTTTGCGGGGCACACCCGAAGTGATGACAACCACGTCCGAACCTGCCGTCTTCGCGTAGTCATTGGTGCAACCCGTAACCACTGTATCAAACCCCAGCAGTTGTGCCGTCTGCATCATATCTATTGCTTTACCTTCGGAAACGCCTTCTTTTACATCCAGCATTACTACTTCGTCGGCCACTTCATTATAAGCCAACACATTGGCACATGTAGCACCTACGTTACCTGCACCCACTACGGTTACTTTTGACATAATCTTTAAGTTTTTGTTATACCTGTTTTATCTATCCCTTATTATTAAGGTGGCGCAAAAGTACAACGTCTGCCTTCATTAAAGAAAATTTTCCATAATAATTTTAGTTAAAGAACTTTTAGAACAGAACTACTTTTCAAGGATTTAACGATTAAACACTATTTTTGCGGCATGAAAAGAAACACACCCTTTTTCATCATCGGTAGCCTGCTTCTGATAGCATTGATAGGCGTCACGTTCTTGTTGTTTTCCGAGAAGAAAGCCAATCGCGAGTTGGTCGAAGAGTTCCAGTTGGACAAGCAAGAGTTGGAGAACGAATACACCCGGTTTGCCCAACAATATGACGAGTTGCGGCTCAACGTCTCCAACGACTCCCTGTCGCAGCTCTTGGAACGGGAACAGATCAAGACCCAACGCCTGCTCGAAGAGTTGCGTACCGTCAAGAGTACCAACGCCGCCGAGATACGCCGACTCAAGAAAGAGCTTGCCTCCATGCGACAGGTCATGGTAAGCTATATCAACCAGATAGATTCGCTCAACCGCCTCACCACCCACCAGAAGGAGGTGATTGCCCAGGTGACAAGGCAGTACAACACCGCATCCCAACAAATCAGCAACCTCACCGAAGAGAAGGAGAACCTGAACAAGAAGGTCTCCCTCGCCGCCCGGCTGGATGCCACCAACATTCAGGTCATGCCCGTCAACAAGCGCGACAAGAAAGCCAAGAAAGTAAAAGATGTGGTGAGGTTCAACATCCACTTTACGCTGGTGAAAAACATCACCGCCCCCACCGGCGAGCGAATCCTGTACGTACGCATCACCAAGCCCGACAATGGCGTACTGACAAAGAACCCCGACGATACTTTTGACTACGAAAACCGCTCGCTGGGCTACTCCATCAAGAAATACCTGGAGTATAACGGCGAAGAGCAAACCATCACCGTGTACTGGGACGTGGCAGAGTTCCTCTATGCCGGCGACTACCGCGTCGACATCTTCTCCGACGGTGCACTGATCGGTTCGCAAACCTTTACGCTGAGCTAAAAGACCTCTTAGCTGCCATCAATCAATGAAATCCATTGCCATTAATCAATTAAATCCATAAAAATATGAACGACAACAAGCTTATGATGCGCGCTGCGGACAACATCCGCATACTGGCAGCCTCAATGGTAGAAAAAGCCAACTCCGGACACCCGGGCGGAGCCATGGGAGGCGCCGATTTTATCAACACCCTCTTTTCCGAATATCTGGTGTACGACCCCGAAAACCCCGCATGGGAAGGACGCGACCGCTTCTTCCTCGACCCGGGACACATGTCGCCCATGCTCTACTCGGTGCTGGCGCTCTCCGGAAAGTTCACCCTCGATGAGCTGAAAGAGTTCCGCCAATGGGACAGCCCCACACCGGGACACCCCGAACGGGATATCCTGCGCGGCATCGAAAACACCTCCGGTCCGCTCGGACAGGGACACACCTTCGCCGTCGGCGCCGCCATCGCTGCCAAGTTCCTCAAAGCCCGCTTCGGCGAGGTGATGAACCAAACCATCTACGCCTATATCTCCGACGGAGGCATACAGGAAGAGATTTCGCAAGGCGCCGGACGCATCGCCGGCACACTGGGATTGGACAACCTCATCATGTTCTACGACTCCAACGACATCCAGCTCTCCACCGAGACCAAGGCGGTGACCATCGAAGATACTGCCCGCAAGTACCAGGCGTGGGGATGGAACGTGCTGCACTGCGCAGGCAATGACGTGGCAGACATCCGCACCGCCCTCGACGAAGCCAAAGCCGAAACCGAACGTCCCACCCTGATCATCGGCAAGACCATCATGGGCAAAGGCGCCCGCAAAGCCGACGGCAGCAGCTACGAAGCCAACACCGCCACACACGGCGCCCCGCTGGGAGGCGATGCCTACATCAACACCATCAAGAACCTGGGAGGCGACCCGGAGCACCCGTTCGCCATCTTCCCCGAAGTAGCCGACATGTATGCCGCCCGCGCCTGCGAGCTGAAGGAGATTGCCGCCAGCCGCTATGCCGACAAGGCTGTCTGGACAAAAGCCAATCCCGCACTCTCAGCCAAGCTGGAATCGTTCTTCTCCGGCAAAGCGCCCGAAGTAGACTGGGCAGGCATTCAGCAGAAAGCAGGCGCTGCCACCCGTGCCGCCTCTGCCACCGTGCTGAGCGCACTTGCCACGCAGGTAGAGAACATGATTGTGGCATCTGCCGACCTCTCCAACTCCGACAAGACCGACGGCTTCCTCAAGAAGACACACGCATTTGCCAAGGGCGACTTTAGCGGCGCCTTCTTCCAGGCAGGCGTAGCCGAGCTGACCATGGCTTGCTGCTGCATCGGCATGGCGCTGCACGGCGGCGTGATTCCCGCTTGCGGCACCTTCTTCGTCTTCTCCGACTACATGAAACCTGCCGTGCGCATGGCTGCACTGATGGAGGTACCGGTGAAGTTCATCTGGACACACGATGCCTTCCGCGTAGGCGAAGACGGACCGACCCACGAGCCGGTAGAGCAGGAGGCACAAATCCGACTGATGGAGAAGTTGCAGAACCACCACGGCGAGAACTCCATGCTGGTGCTCCGTCCGGCAGATGCCGAAGAGACCACCGTGGCATGGCAGCTTGCCATGGAGAACACAACCACTCCGACCGGGTTGATCTTCTCCCGCCAGAACATTGCCAACCTGCCCGCAGGCAACGACTACACACAAGCCGCCCGCGGCGCTTACATCGTTGCCGGCTCCGACGAACCGTTCGACGTGGTGCTCGTGGCATCCGGCTCTGAGGTGGCAACCCTGATAGCCGGCGCCCAGCTGCTCCGCAACGAAGGCATCAAGGTGCGCATCGTCTCGGCGCCCTCCGAAGGGCTGTTCCGTCGCCGCTCCCAGGAATATCAGGAGAGCGTGATACCTGCCGGCGCCAAGGTGTTCGGCTTGACTGCCGGACTGCCCGTCACCCTGCAAGGACTGGTAGGCGCCAACGGCAAGGTATGGGGATTGCCCTCGTTCGGCTTCTCCGCCCCCTATCAGGTGCTCGACCAGAAGCTGGGCTTCACCGCCGAGAACGTGTACACCCAAGTGAAAGCCCTGTTATGAAGCAGATAGGCATTTGCTCCGACCACGCCGGATTCGAACTCAAGCAGTTCGTCCGGCAGTGGCTGGATGCCAAAGGGTGGGCATACACAGACTTTGGCACCTTCTCCTCAGAGAGCTGCGACTATCCAGACTATGCCCATCCGCTGGCGCTGGCAGTCGAGGCGGGCGAGTGCTACCCCGGCATAGCCATCTGCGGCAGCGGCAACGGCATCAACATGACGCTCAACAAGCACCAGCACATCCGCGCCGCCCTGTGCTGGATGCCCGAGATAGCATCCCTGGCACGCCGCCACAACAACGCCAATGTGCTCGTCATGCCCGGACGCTTCGTCAGCACCCAAGAGGCAGCCGCCATCATGACCGAGTTCTTCAACACTCCCTTTGAAGGCGGACGGCACCAAACACGGATAGACAAGATTCCGGTAGCCGTTAATGAAACTCATTAATAGCCGTAAATGAAGGTTATTAATACCCGTAAATGAGACTCATTAATACTCGTAAATGACTCTCATTAATAGCCGTAAATGAAACTCATTTATACCCGTTTCAAAGACTTTGAAATACTCGTTTCAAAAGCTTTGAAATACCCGTTTCAAAAGTTTTGAGATACTCGTTTCAAAAGCTTTGAGATACTCGTTTCAAAAGCTTTGAGATACTCGTCTCAAAAGCTTTGAGATACTCGTCTCAAAAGTTTTGAGATACTCGTACCGCAAATCATTCCTCCATTATCTGAGGGTGTGTTGTAAGTAACTCCGGGTACAACAGAACTTCTGTCAGCCTCGGAACAGAACTTCTGTTAGCCTCGGAACAGAACCTTTGTTAGCCTCGGAACAGAACTTCTGTGATAAGTCGGACTATCTCCGGCTCCCCTCCTGCCGGCAGGAGGGGTGGCGCGTAGCGACGGGGTGGTGGATGAATAACAGGTATTTTCAGCCGCTCATCGAGCGAGAGTCACCCCGAACTTTACCAATGTTCTGTTGAGGCGTTTCCCTCTGATACTCACTTCCCGTATTCCTTCACCGGTAAAGGCATCGCTTATCGAAGCAGAGATGGGAGGCGTGCCGTACAGGCTGAACTGATAGGTGATTTCCATGAACGCGTATATCCTCCGCGTCAGCTTCCAACCGATATAGATGCTCGGATTGACAATGAACCCGATGTTTCCGTTTCGCGAAAGATTATAACGGTCGGTGTCGTTACTGTCGGGATGCTTCAAATAGAAACTGGTGTTGTCACGTTCGTTCAGCCCCTCCAGTCCTATGCTGAAGTTGGGTTGCAGGGTGAAGCGTTTAAACTCCCTCCGATAGGCAAAGCCGCTGCTTATGTTCATGAAATAACCGCGTGAATTCCCTTTGATTTCAGACGTACGGGTATCTCTGTAATAGCTGTAGCCGGTTTGCCCCATGTTGTTCATCCACTGTATGCCCCAGTGTTTTGACCAGAAATACCGCACAGATACACCGGTGCTGAAGCATCCGTCATCGCGGTGGCGGTAATAGACATGCGGCAGGATGGGCTGCGTGAGGCGGCGGGTATTGCTTGTCCCGATGGAGAAGTTGAAGAGCCACCGGCGAGGGGTGGTCTCTGCTTGCGCATGCAAACAGGTTTGCAAAGAGGCAAACAGGAGTATCAACAGGAGCAGGATGCGTTTCATGGTCGGTATCTGTTAGTAAAGTTGAAGTACAGGGGTGTCGCGGACTAACGTCTGCTCATCGGAGCATACAAACTCCACACGGAATTGATAAGTTCCTGCAACGGGATGAGCCGTCAGAAACAGCGGGTAATATTCTCCTTCATTGATAAACCGAATGGGAGTGCCTATGCCGGTATGAGTAGAGTTCAACCGATGAAACAGTGTGCTGATATCACTCCCTGCCGGATACTCCTCGTTGAAGTCGTTCAGTGTGATGATGCGTACGGCAATCACTTGCGGGTCGATGCTGTTGCGTGGCATTCCTCCAAGTTCGAGGATGGGAATAATATGCAGTCGATACGCCCGTCCGGGGCAACGGTTTTCGGTAAGCAGCCGGGGAACATCGCCACTATTGTCGTACGAAAGCAGGGCTATGTCCGACAATTTGTTCGGGGTGACCGACAGATCTTCCCGATAGCCTTCATTGATATACGTATTCTCTTCCCATTCATCTACCCAATCATAAAAACAACCCGTGACGTTTGTCAGAAGAAAAAGGCTGCATAGCAGCAAGCATATTACTGTTTTTGGTTTCATGGAATCTGTTGTTAAGAGTTGAATCGTTTGGTTATTTACTTGCCATTTATAACTAAACACACGCATGACTTCCTTACTGCACGCCGTTGCCGGCATTCTATACCGCAAATTCCCTAATAATCCTTAAATAATTGCGGCACATAGCCTGCTTCCCGAACGCACGTCAATATCTTTGTGCTATCAAAATGATATTGTCTAATAATCTTTAAAATCACTACTTATGGAAACAAAAGAAACTCAATTCAAAGGATTTAAGATGAACGGATTCGCCATGCTGTTCCTTCATCTGGTGGTGTTATCGGCAATGATTGCGGGCGGTTTTATCCTGTTTGCAACGTGGAGCATCACGGCGGCAGTTGTGCTGACTGTTGTCTGGCTGACAATGACCGCAGGCTACATGCAGCTGGAACCCAACGAGGCACGTGCCATGGTCTTCTTCGGCAGCTACAAAGGCACGTTCAAGGAGACCGGGTTCTTCTGGGTGAACCCTTTCATGGACAAGAAGAAACTCTCGCTGCGTGCCCGTAACCTCGACGTGGAGCCTATCAAGGTGAACGACAAGATAGGCAACCCCATCCTGATTGGCTTGGTGCTGGTGTGGAGACTGAAAGACACCTACAAAGCCATGTTCGAAATCGACGCACAGACCATGGCTGCCGCTGCTGCCACCAATGCAGGAACGGGCAACAAGAACGAGATTCATGTCGGGTCGGCTGTTGCCAACCGGATGAACGCCTTCGAGAACTTCGTGAAGATACAGAGCGATGCCGCCCTGCGGCAGGTGGCAGGACAATATGCCTACGACGACAATGAATCGGCTGCCGGCGAACTGACGCTCCGCTCGGGCGGCGAGGAGATCAACGACCAGTTGGAACAGAAGCTCAACGAACGCCTCCTCATGTCGGGCATCGAGATTGTGGAAGCCCGCATCAACTACCTGGCGTATGCGCCCGAGATCGCCGCCGTCATGCTGCGCCGGCAGCAGGCATCTGCCATCATCACTGCCCGCGAGAAGATTGTCGAAGGAGCCGTGTCGATGGTGAAGATGGCGCTGCAAAAACTCTCCGAGGAGCAGATTGTCGACCTGGACGAAGAACGCAAAGCTGCCATGGTGAGCAACCTGCTTGTCGTGCTCTGCGCCGACGAATCGGCACAACCGGTTGTCAATGCGGGCACATTGCATCATTGATACACCCACAGCACACAGGAGGACAAGATGATAAACGGTTATTTATACAAGTGGGCGCTGCTGCTGGGACTGCTGCTGGGGCAGGTGGCAGCCCTGTTTGCCCAGGACGCCAACCTGGCACGTGCCGAGCGTGCCTATCGGCTCTTTGTTGCCGAACAGGGAGACAGCCTGCACGCCATGCTCACCCGGGAGCTACAGGAAAAGCTCTCGCCCGAAGTGTTCAAGGGCACGCTCCGGCAGGCGGAACGCCAAGTGGGCAAGTTGCAGTCGCACTCGGAATGGAAGAAGGAGAGTGCACAAGGCATCACCATCTACTACTGCAACGTACAGTTTGAGCGCTACACCCTGCGGTTCGTGACCAGCTTCGATGTCGACGGAGGGATGAACACCATCCGGCTGATTCCGGCTCCCGTCCTTTCGACAACCGCTCCTGTCCAATATGACAAGGAGAAGATGAGCGAGCGCGACATCACCGTCGGCGTACCGGGCTTCTCGCTGCCCGGAACGCTTACGCTTCCGCGGGGGCAGAAGCAGTACCCCGTGGTGATTCTGGTGCACGGCTCGGGCGCACACGACCGCGACGAGACGCTGGGTCCCAACAAGCCCTTTCGCGACTTGGCATGGGGACTGGCTGAACAGGGCATTGCCACCATCCGCTACGAAAAACGGACAAAGGTATATGGCGCCACCCTGCCCGAAGGACGCGAGTTGGACTACGACACGGAGGCGGTAGACGATGTCCTGAGCGCCATCGCGCTGGCGAAGAGCCTTCCGGAGATTGCCGCAGACAGCATCTACGTGGTGGGACACAGCCTGGGCGCCATTGTGGCTCCCCGCATCGCCGAACGCGCACAGACGGGCAGCCTGGCAGGTATCGTCCTGATAGCCGGCACGCCCCGTCCGCTGGAAGACCTGGTTGTGGAGCAGTCGACTTATCTGGCTTCGCTGACCGATGCTTCGGAGGCGACCCGGGCACAGTTGGATCAGTTGAAACGCGAAGCCGAGAACACCAAAAAGCTGGGTACGCCCGCATTCAACGACTCCATTCCGCTGCTCTTGGGGCAGCCGTCGTCCTACTGGCTCTTTATCAACCGCTATCAGCCGTTAGAGACGGCGAAGAAGCTCACCTTGCCCATCCTGATTCTGCAAGGCGAGCGCGACTATCAGGTCACGATGCAGGACTTCGGGTTGTGGCGCTTCGGCTTGTTGCGCAACAAGAACGTTGTCTTGAAGTCGTATCCCAAGCTCAACCATCTCTTGCAGGAGGGTACCGGTATGTCGACCCCCTTCGAATACAACCAAGCCTCACCCGTCTCCGGACAGGTAATCACCGATATTGCCACGTTCATCCGCACCGGACAGGTGGCAGATTGACAACCTGTATGGATTGACTTTGGCAAATAACAGCAACAAGATGAAGAAGGAAACCACGACCAAAAACTTTGTGTTGCGCATCGATTCCGACATGATGGAAGCGATAGAGCAATGGGCTGCCGACGAGTTCCGCAGCACCAACGGGCAACTTCAGTGGATCATCACCGAAGCGCTACGCAAAAGCGGACGATTGAAGAAGAAGTAGTAGCGTGAAAGGAAAGCGGTAATTACCTACATGTAAGTAAGCCTGCGCCTGCTCATATACCTGCTTTTGGGGATTGCCGCATCCGCAGGCGTGCCGTACCTTTGCAGCATCAGATTTAATGAATTAGTTAGTCATAATTACGTAACCACTGGTACTAAGTAGAAAAGATCCCGCCCCCTGCGATGCGACATCGCGAGAGGCGGGACTTTCTGTTTCTTATCGGCACGGTAACCGCCGCTCCTTTCTCAGAAGCAGAAGCGGATGCCTCCCAGCCCGCTGAATCCCTGTGCCGGCTAGCCCGGGCGGTAGGAGTAGTGGCTGTTCAGCAGGTTATTGAAGCGGGCATAGACGGAGAGTGCGTTGGTGATTTGGTAACTGCCGCTCACGTAGAGGTTGCTCACGGCATTGTAGGCGTTGGCATCATTGCGGCTGATGTGGTGATAGCCGGCAGTGAGCAGCAGTGCGGGAACGGGGCGCACGTCGGCACGGACATTCGCTTCGAGGAGGGGCTTGAAGGAGAGCAGGTACGACCGGTCGGTTGCCGCTTCTTCTCCGCCGGTCAGCTTCCAGTTGCGGTAAACGGCATCGGCAGTCAGGGTGAACAGCTCCTTGTAGGCATAGCGCAACTCGCCGCCCGCATAGAGGTTGCGGGTATCGGCTTGTGCAAGCCCTGTCCGAAGGGTATAGCCGGGCAGCTCCGCCGTGCCGGTGTAATAGCCATCGGAAATGTTTGTGTACTCCTTCTGCAACAGGATGTCCTGATACCATGCCTGCATGCCGAGATAGAGGTTGAACCAGAGTCCGTCGGTCGGGGTTGCCTTGAAGCCGACGGCAGCATTGATGCGTTCGTAGCTGTAGCCCGGCATTTGGTGTGCGTCGGCAACGGCGGAGAGCGTTGTGTTGCCGTACAAACTGAGGTGTTCCAACCGCCGGAGGTCGTTGAGCACCCGTCCGCCTTTTGCCTGTGCATAGAGCAGCGCGCCTTTTGCCACGCTGTAGGTTGCCGTGACATCGGGAGCCGGATTGAATCCCCGTCCTCCGCCCGACGAGAAGTCGGTGTGCAGTCCCAGCCGGATGCGCCACGCCCGGTTCCCGAACTGATAGTAAGGCGTCAGGTCGACCACCTGCCGGTTGTCGAGGGAGGTGGTGATCAGCTTGACTTCCGCGTCGACTCCCACGCACTGCTCCGGAGAGAGGCGCACGGACATGCCGCCGCTGAACAGCCAGTTGTGTTCGTTGATGATGTCGGCATCCTGGCGTTTATACGAGGCAAAAGTGACTCCGGCGTGATAGCTGATGCGGGGATTGTCGCCGGTGGAGCGCAGTTCGAGATGCACATCGTTGGAGGTCAACCGGCTGCGTGCCGACTGCGGATATGACAGGTAGTTGAAGTTATGCAGGTCGTAGTTGCCCCCCAGCGTCAGTGTCAGTTTGGGGAACAGGTGTGTATAGTCGGCATCGGCATGGGTGTGATAGCGGTAGGCGCCCCACGTATCGCGCTGCATGACTTGCCGGACATCGGCGTCGTCTATCTTCAGGTTGCCGTTCATGCCGTCCAATTGGATACGGGCGGTGAGGCGGTCGTTCTTGCCCGGCGAGAGCCAGTCCAGGGCAGCTGCGGCATCGAGATTGCCGTTGTTGCCATAACCCAGTCGGACAAATCCCAGCCCGGCACGTTTCCACGCCTCCGGCATCGTGTAGACAGGCATGATGCCTGCCGGTACGTTGTCGGCGGGTTGTGCCTGTATGTCATATTCCGCCTGCTGCTTGACGGCAGTCGGCGGCAGCACCCGGGGCACGGCATTTACCTTGACGGCGTCCGAGATGGTGGGGTTGTACTCCTGCTCCACCACCACCGTGCGGTTGAGGGTCGAGTCCCGGACTTGCGATTGTGCCCGGGCGCCTGTGGTCGACAAGGTGAGTGTTACACCTATTATTATATGTAGTCGTTTCATAACCATTCTGCTTAATTGTTCTCTACGGGTTTTACACTTTGATGGCTGCCGAGCTTCTCCAACCGTTGTCGAATCATGCCGGCGATATCGTCGTCCGCCTTGTAGTTTTGTTGCAGACTGAGCAGGTATTGGCGGGCATCCAGCTTTTTGTCCATGGCGACATAGACATCCGACAGCAAGACGAAGCTTCGCGCCAGCCAGTAGGCGTGCGGGGTGCTGCGGTCGATAAAGTCGAGTATCTCCTTCTCGGCGGCGGCATAGTCACCCTTGTTGTAGAGTTGTTGTGCCACGAGGTATTTGGCTTCGGCGCCGTACAGGGTTCGGGTGTCCCGGGCGAGCACTTGCAGGTCGGTCATGGCTTGCGGGTCGTCATGCCTATTGAGGCAAGCTTTGGCTCGGCGGTAGCGTGCTTCGTTCACCAGCTCGGGCGACAGTTTGGCATCGGCAAGCAGGGCGGTAGCGGCATGGATGGTTTCGTCATCGCGGTGCAGCAGTACGGCACAGCGCAGCACTCCGGTGGCAGCGATGCGTCGTCGTTCGGCTTGGGAGGTTCGGCTTTGCAGCGTTTGGTAGTCGGTCAGTGCGGTGTCATACTCTTTTCGGTCGAACCGTATCTGTGCCCGTATCATCAGCGCCTCTTCGGAGAAGGAGCCGTTGGGATAGGCATCCAAGTACCGGGAGAAGCTGTTTTCGGCTTGAGGGATGTCTCCCTTCTGATAGACCTTTTCGGCAGCGAGATAGGTCAGCGTGTCCTGTTCGCCGGCATTCATCCGGTCGGCGCCCGGCAAGGTGTTGGCAAGCGCCGCATACTCGTCGATGCGATTGGCATCGACATAGATGGATTTCAGGTCGCGCAACGCCAGCCGTGCTTCGTCGCTTCCCGGGTAGCGGTTGGCTACTTGCTTGTACGCCTCGATGGCATGGTTGTAGTCTCCGCCCTGATAGTAGAGCAGTCCGATTTCGACGGCAGCCTTGCGACTGATGGGGTTTTCGGGGTATTTGTTGAGCAAGTTGCGGAACACGTTGATGGCTTGTGCGTTGTTGCCGTTTTGCACATACGAGCGTCCCTTCTCGTACTCCGCATTGACCAGGTAGGGCGATTCGGGATAGCGGTTCGACAGCCGGTCAAGCAGCTGCACCTTACCGGTATAATCTTTTTGTAAGCCTGCGATGAGCGCCAGCTGGTAGAGCGAGTAGTCGGTGTCGGCGCGGGTATAGTATTGCCGGGCTTCCTCGAAGCGGCGATAGTTCATGTAGCAGTCGCCGATGCGGTTGCAGGCATCAGCCTGTACGGCGGGGTTCCGACCGTTGTCCGATTGGGCGAACCGCAGGAAAGCAGCTTGCGCCGCCGGATAATCCTTCTTGTGGAAGTTGATATACCCTAAGTTGTAGAACGCCAGTGTATAGGTATCGCTGTTGCGGTCGGGGGTGAGCGACAAGTATTCGTTGAAGTTGCCGGCAGCTTCGGTCATCCGTCCCAACCGATAGTACGATTCACCCCGCCAGTACAGGGCATCGGCTTTGGTTTGCAGGTTGTATTGTCCCAGCGCCACCGACCGGTCGAAGTAGCTGATTGCCTGTTCGAACTGCGCATTGGTCACTGCCTGCGTGCCGAGCTGGAAGAGTATCTTCTGCTTGGCTTCCAGGATGGCAGCGCCCGGACGGGCAATGCGGGCAATGGATTGCAGGGCGGCTTCGTAGCTGCGGGTATTCATGTACACTTCGACGAGATAGTCGCTCACGCGGTCGGCATAGCGCGATTGCGGGAAGTCGTTCAGGAACTTCTCGAACACCGTCACCGATTCGCCGAACGCCGAATAGGCGGTTTCGTGGATGCAGAGCGCATAGTTGTAGGCAGCCTGCTCCTTCACGGCAAGGTCGGCATCCGAGGCGGCAGCCTGCTCGAACGCCATGCGTGCCCGTGTCTTGTCCGACAGTTGCAGGTAAGCCAGACCGATGTGCAGGTAGGCGTTCTGCGTCAGGGCATCGTTGCCGCCCAGCGTGACCTCGCCCAGCGTCTCCACGGCGCGGGTATAGACGTTACAGTGGTAATCGGATACGCCCAGCATGTAGAGCGCATCGCGGCGGGGCGCTTCGGTGGTTAGGGTCGAGAGGTACTTCTCCAGCTCGTTCATGGCTTCGAGGTACTTGCCGTAGTGGTAGTTCACTTCGCCCAGGATGCGTTGCATCCCGCCAGTATATTCGTTCTCCCCGTAGGCAGACAGGTAGTTTTGTGCCACTATCTCCGCCTTGTCGTATTGCTTCTTCAGTAAATAGATTTCGGCAATATAATAAGGTACGACGGCTTTATACTTGGGATGGTCTTGCAGCGACAGGAATCCGCCTATCAGCGCTTCGTCGTAGCATTGCTGTGTGTAGCGGATGTACGACAGGTTGTAGGTGCAGTCGGCTTCGTAGCGGGGACTCATGCTGCGCAGGGTTTCGAACCAGATGGCGGCTTGCGTGACGTCGCCTGTTTTCAGGTAACAGGTAGCCAGCCGGTAGGTCATGTCGTCGCGCTCTTCGTTGCCCAGGTTGTTCAGACTGACGGTGTTGAAGAGTGCCAGCGCCTCGTTGTACCTCTCTTCGCCGAAGCGGACAGCTGCCATCAGCGCGCGGATGCGGTTGGCATGGGGTGTGTCGGGATGGTTGTCAAGGTAGGCTTGCAACCCGTCAAAGCTTCGCGGGTCTTGCTGTTCGTAAGCGCGTATCACCGCGGCATATCCGGCTTCCATGCGGCTGTCGGCGGCGGGACTGTTTTGCGCCGCCGCGTTGTACAGCGGCAGGCAGCACAAGAGGATGCATGCCATTCGTATCAATCTATTCATTGTTGCTTCATGAGGGGTGTTTGGGTGAGGGGGATATATTCAGTGTATTCAACAGCATGCCGATTCCCTTGCGGACAGATGCCAGCCCGAATGCTTCGGGGTTTATCTCGTTCAGCGGCAGGAAGAAAGTATCGGCAACATCGTCGTGCGCCTGTAGCGAGCGGGTATCGGCGGCAGTGCATCCGAAGAACATGTCGAGGGTATGTACGGTAAATCCCGAGTATTCGTAGATATTGGGCAGCGAGAAAAGATATTCGGCGCTGATCAGTTCCAGTCCCGTCTCCTCTTTCACCTCCCGCCGCACCCCCTCTTCGCCGGTTTCGTACATGTCGATAAACCCGCCGGGGAGGTCGAGCATGCCCTTTGCCGGCTCCTTGGCGCGGCGGCACACCAACAACTCTTGCCGGTCGTTGGTGATCAGCGCTACGGTAGCTGCCGACGGATTGAAGTAGTACACAAATCCGCAATCGGTACAACGTTTGGATTTCTCGTTGTTAATATTGAAGTGGGAGGAACCGCACCGGGGACAGTAACGGAACAGGGTGAGCGGGTGAGACTTACTATCGTTCGAAATCATAGGCGGATAGATGTTTCTGTTGAGTTGTCGCGACAAAAGTAGATAAACTATTTTATTCTTCTTACCTTTGCGCGCTAAAAACAAAAGATTAGTTGTTTCCGTTTATGAGATACTGCCGAACGAACAAATAATCAAACGCCAAATAACAATAGGAAATAAAAAATTATCAAGGTGAAATAAATATTTATTTCCTATTATTATTCATACTTTCAAAGTGAAATAAATATCATTTAAAATAGAATAGCAATGAAGAAGAAAGCCCTGTTAATGATTCTTGATGGTTGGGGATTAGGCGACCACAAGAAAGACGATGTGATTTTCAATACTCCCACTCCGTATTGGGACAGTCTGATGCAGACCTATCCCCATTCGCAGTTGCAGGCAAGCGGCGAAAACGTGGGATTGCCCGACGGACAGATGGGCAACTCCGAAGTGGGACACCTCAATATCGGTGCCGGACGCGTGGTATACCAGGATTTGGTAAAGATTAACCGTGCCTGTGCCGACAACTCTATCAAGAAGAATCCCGAAATAGTCAGCGCATTCAGTTATGCCCGCGACCACGGCAAGAACATGCACTTCATGGGATTGACTTCGCACGGCGGCGTGCACAGCTCGCTCGACCATCTCTTCAAACTGTGCGAGATTGCCAAGGAATACGGACTGACCAACACCTTTATACACTGCTTCATGGACGGTCGCGACACCGACCCCAAGAGCGGCAAGGGATTCATCGAAGAGGTGGAGGCACACTGCGCCCAAAGCGCAGGCAGAATTGCCTCCATCATCGGGCGATACTATGCCATGGATCGCGACAAACGGTGGGAACGTGTCAAGATAGCCTACGACCTGCTGGTGAACGGCGAGGGCAAAAAGGCTACCGACATGGTGCAAGCCATGCAGGAATCCTACGACGAGGGAGTGACCGACGAGTTTATCAAACCCATCGTCAACAGCCACTTCGACGGTACCATCAAGGAAGGCGATGTCGTTATCTTCTTCAACTACCGCAACGACCGTGCCAAGGAGCTGACCATCGTACTCACCCAGCAGGAGATGCCCGAAGCCGGCATGCACACCATCCCCGGACTGCAATACTACTGCATGACACCTTACGATGCTTCGTTCAATGGGTTGCACATCCTCTTCGATAAGGAGAACGTCGACAACACATTGGGAGAATACCTCTCATCCAATGGCTTGAAGCAGCTGCACATTGCCGAAACGGAGAAGTATGCACATGTCACCTTCTTCTTCAACGGCGGACGCGAGGCTCCCTACGAAGGCGAAGACCGCATCCTCGTTCCCTCGCCCAAGGTGGCAACCTATGATCTCAAGCCGGAGATGAGCGCCTACGAAGTGAAAGACAAGCTGGTGGCTGCCATCCGCGAGAACAAGTACGACTTCATCGTGGTGAACTATGCCAACGGCGACATGGTGGGACACACCGGCGTGTACGAAGCCATCGAGAAGGCTGTCGTTGCCGTCAATGCCTGCGTGGAAGCGACGGTAGAGGCTGCCAAGGCAACGGGTTACGAGGTCATCATCATTGCCGACCACGGCAACGCCGACCATGCCCTGAACGACGACGGTACGCCCAACACCGCCCACTCGCTCAATCCCGTGCCCTGCATCTACGTCACGGAGAACAAGTCGGCACACGTTGCCAACGGACGTCTGGCTGACGTGGCTCCTACCATCCTCACCATCATGGGGCTGGCGGTTCCCAAAGAGATGACGGGCAAAGTGCTGATCAGCTGACCGACCGTTTCCGCAGGCTGAATATGATACAAATAGGTGATGTTGTAGTAAGCTTCGACGTACTGAACAAGAAGTTTGTCTGCAACCTGAACTGTTGCAAAGGCGCGTGCTGCATCGAAGGCGATGCAGGCGCGCCTGTTGATTTGGAGGAGGTAGCGCTGCTCGAAGAGGTGCTGCCTGTGATATGGAACGAATTGGTGCCCGAGGCACGCGCCGTCATCGAGCGGCAAGGCGTGGTCTATACCGATATAGAGGGCGAACTGGTCACTTCCATCGTCGACAACCGGGCGTGTGCCTTTGCCGCGTGGGACGCACACGGCTGCTGCTATTGTACCATCGAGCAGGCATACCGTGCGGGCAAGACCTCTTTCTACAAACCTGTCTCCTGCCACCTCTATCCGATACGGGTGAAGAACTTCGGCGCCATCAAAGGGGTGAACTACGACAAGTGGGACATCTGCAAGGCTGCCGTCTTGCTGGGCGAAGCCACGGATGTGCCGGTCTACAAATTTCTCAAGGAACCCCTGATACGCAAGTTCGGCGAAGCGTGGTACAAAGAGCTTGAAGAAGCAACGGAAGCGCTGAAGCAACAGCGTCCCGACTTATTTTGACCGGCTGATTCGACATAACGGTATTATCCGTAATTTTGACGCGATTATCTAATTAAAAACATTGAGTATGAAAGCACTTTTTATCGGCGGAACCGGAACAATCAGCTCCGACGTGGTTGCCTTGGCGCAACAAAGAGGGTGGGATGTCACCCTGTTGAACAGAGGTACGAAGCCCGTGCCCGAAGGAATGGACACCATCGTTGTTGATATTCACAACGAAGAGGCGGCGGCAAAAGCCCTCGAGGGCAAGTATTATGACGTAGTGGCGCAATACACCGCCTTCACGGTTGCCGATGTGGAACGCGACATCCGGCTGTTCAACGGCAAGACCGGACAATACATCTTTATCAGCAGCGCCTCTGCCTATCAGAAGCCGCCGACCGACTACCGCATTACCGAAAGCACCCCGCTGGCTAATCCCTATTGGGAGTATTCACGGAACAAAATCGCTGCCGAGGAGGTGCTGATGGCTGCCGCCCGTGCGACGAACTTCCCCGTAACCATTGTCCGTCCCAGCCACACCTACAACGGAACGCAACCTCCGGTAGCCGTGCACGGAGAGAACGGAAGCTGGCAGGTACTGCAACGCATCCTCGCCGGAAAACCGGTGATTATTCCCGGCGACGGTACATCGCTGTGGACGCTGACACATGCTTCCGACTTCGCCAAAGGCTTTGTGGGGCTGATGGGCAATCCGCATGCCATCTGCCACGCCTTCCACATCACTACCGACGAGCGCATGTCGTGGAATCAGATATACCAGACCATCGCCGGCGCGCTCGGTAAACCGCTGCACGCATTGCACGTCGCATCCGACTTCTTAGCCCGACACGGAACCTGTTATGAATTGGAGGGAAATCTGCTGGGAGACAAGGCAAACACGGTGGTTTTCGATAACTCGAAGGTGAAGCGGTTGGTTCCCGACTTTGTGTGCACCGTCTCCATGGCAGCAGGACTGCGCAAGGCTGTGCACTACATGCTGTCGCACAAAGAGGCACAAGTACCCGACGAGGCGTTCGACAAGTGGTGCGACCGCATCGTGGAGGCTATGGCTGCGGCAGACAGGGCGTTTTAGCTTCCGACAATCCGATGCGCGTCCCCTCTTCGGGAGCGCCGATGGCGGCTGCCCGGGTGATGACTACTTCGCGCACCCCCGCTTTCAACGCGTCGAAAGCATTCTCTAACTTGGGAATCATACCCCCCTGCACGGTACCGTCGGTTACGTACCGGCGGAATGCTTCGGGGGTGATACGGGCGATGACGCTGTTGTCGTCATTCTCGTTGCTGAGCACGCCGCGCTTTTCAAAGCAATAGATAAGCGTCACGTCGAAGCGTGCAGCCAGCGCCTTGGCAGCTTCGCCGGCAATGGTGTCGGCGTTCGTGTTCAGCAGGTGCCCGTTGCCGTCGTGTGTCAGCGGAGCGAGCACGGGCACTACACCTTTATAGATAAGGTCGCTCAGCAAGTCGACATTCACCTGCTCCACATCGCCCACGAAGCCGTAGTCGATGCCCTCTTTGACGGGGCGGCGGTGCGAACGCATCACGTCCATATCGGCGCCGGTCAGTCCCAGGGCATTGACGCCCCGTGCCTGCAAGCCGGCTACCAGGTTCTTATTCACCAATCCGGCATAGACCATGGTTACTACGCGCAGTGTTTCGGCATCGGTGATGCGCCGTCCGTTCACCATGCGGCTTTCGATGCCCAGTTCACCTGCCAGCCGGGTAGCCGAACGCCCGCCGCCGTGCACCAGCAGCCGGTGTCCGCCGATGGCGGCGAAGTCGTCGAGCAGGCAACAGAGGGTCGATTCCTCTTCTACGATTTTGCCGCCCACTTTGAT
>JAISGR010000084.1 GCA_031262995.1 Prevotellaceae bacterium
CGCTACAAAGTGGTACATATCTGGCACATTATCATACCTTTCTCTTCGGCGCTCCATCTACTTTTGCCTTTGGATTTTCTTACCTTTATTTATTTACTTAAAATCTAATTGGAATGAAGAAGTTAAAACTGAAAAGATGTAGATTCATTTTAGGAGGATTGCTCGCAGCGACATGTTGGATGTCCTGCCCCATAAATGCTTTTGCAAATGGTCCATCTGCAATGAAAACACAAGAGACCACCCAACAGTCTCAGACTAAAGGGCGGGTTGTCGATGAAAGAGGAGAACCTATCATCGGCGCAAACGCTTCCGTAAAGGGCACCGCAAACGGTACTATCACCGACCTGAACGGGCAATTTACACTGACTTGTAGCAAGAGTGATATCATCGTCATTACCTACATCGGTTTCTCCCCTTTAGAAATCAGGGCCGACCAGATTACAGGTAACATCGTTCTGAGAGAAGATACGGAGTTGCTGGACGAAGTGGTTGTCATCGGCTACGGCACGACCACCCGCAAAAGTGCGGTGGGAGCGGTCGACCAAGTGCGCAGGGAGATGCTCGAAAATCGTCCGGTACCCAATGCCACACTGGCCCTGCAAGGGGTTGCTCCCAACGTCATCATCCAACGACGTAATTTAGACCCGAACAGCGAAACGAACAACTTCAACATCCGCGGTATCAACACTACCACCGACAACAACCCCTTGTTCGTTATCGACGGATTAGTGACCGATGCTACGGCATTCAACCGCTTAAATCCGAACGACATCGACAACATCTCCATCTTGAAAGATGCCGGTACGGCAGCCATCTACGGCTCGCGTGCGGCAGGAGGCGTTGTGCTGGTGACTACCAAGAGCGGTAAGAAGAACCAGGAAACCCGCGTGACGCTCAACGGCATGCTGGGATGGAACGTAACCAACTACCTGTTCCAAGCCGTGCCGGGCTACCAGAATGCCATCCTGACCAACATGCAGTACACCAACGTTGGCCAAGCACCTTCCATCTCGCAGGATCAGATTCTGGATTATTACAACCACCTGAGCGAGGAAAACTGGGCTTACAACCAAATATACAAAAACACGTTGCAGCAAAACTATAACGTCAACATCTCCGGCGGTTCGGATAAAACCACCTATATGATTGCCGCCGGCTACTTCGACGTGGGAAATAACTACAATGTGAAGAACCAGCAGCTCGGCGTACAGCGTTATAACTTCCGCACCAACGTGTCGACCGAGATTGGGCGACTCAAGCTAACGGCCATCATGGACTACACCCGCTATAACTCGAAAAGCACGGCTGCCGGCAACATCGACATCGACGCTTCGCGCGTGCCGGCTTGGTACACCGAAAAGATTATAGCCGACGACGGTCGATACCTGCTCACGCCGACGCTGGGCGAATACAACACGCTGGGCGAGCTGAACAAAGGCAGTTATAACAAGTATCGCAACAACTACCTCACGACCAACGTCAGTGCCGAATTCAAGATTATCGACGGCTTGAAGCTGCGCGGTGTGTTTGGTGCCAACATTGTGAACGAAACCCGCGCTACCCGCAACCGTCCACAGACCTACTACCGCAGCGAGGCCGACACCGAACCGGTGCCCTTGCGCATGAGCGACAACCGCACCGAGAACTGGAATAGCAACTATTACCGGACGAACTCCCAGCTGATGGCAGACTACGTTAAATCGTTCGGCCTGCACAACGTCAACGGTATGATAGGCTTCACCAACGAGTCGTACACAAGCTCTTCCAACTCCATCACCAAGCTGTATGTCGACGACCTGGGTATGCCGAGTTCCACTACAACCGGCACCGTGGGCAATATCTCCGGCGGTACGTTCATCGAGAACAACAGCCGTACCAGTATCAACTCCGTCATCGGCCGCTTCGGCTACAACTGGCACGAACGTTACTACGGTGAATTTACCTTCCGCTACGATGCCTCTTCCAAGTTCCACGAAGACTACCGCTGGGGCTTCTTCCCCTCGGTGTCTGCCGGATGGCGCACCACCGAAGAGCCGTGGATGGCAAGCTACAAAGAGAAGGTGGGCGACTTGAAACTCCGCGCTTCGTGGGGTATCTTGGGTAACCAGGCCGTGGGCAACTACGACCGTTTCACCGTCTACAACATGTCGGCCAACGGCTATGTATTCAACAACCAAGTGGTGTCGAGTGCCGGCTTCAGCCTGGGCAAGAACGACCTGACGTGGGAAAAGACACAGACGTTCAACATCGGCGTGGATGCCTCGTTCATCAAGAACACGTTCAACCTGACGTTCGATTACTTCTACCAACGCACCACCGATATTCTCCAGAACCCGCAGGTGCCTTCGGTGTTCGGAACCAGCATGCCCCGATCGAATATGGGCGAAATGAGCAACCGCGGCTGGGAACTGGCCCTGAACTACCGTTTGCACAGCGGCAAATTCAACCACACTTTCAGCTTCAACATTGCCGACAGCCGCAACAAGATGGACAAATATCCGGGACATGAGCGGGTAAGCGTGGGCAGTGAAAGCGGTACCCTGATTCGCGAAGGCCAACCCTATAACGTATGGTACGGATGGGCTACCGACGGCTTATTCCAAAGCTACGACGAGATAGCCAATTCGGCCCTGCCCAGCGGAGCCGTGTCGGCAGCCGTGTCGGGCAACAAAGCTGACATCTCGCCGGGCGACTGGAAGTTTACAGACCAAAACAAAGATGGGGTCATCGATGCCAAAGACTACGTCATCTTGGGCGACCCGTTCCCCCACTTCACCTACGGCTTCACCTACAACCTCGAATGGAACGGCTTTGACTTCTCCGTATTCGCACAAGGCGTAGGCGAACGCACCATGTTCCTGCGCGGCGAAATGGTGGAACCGTTCCACGCCGGCTACTCGCTGACCATCTACAAGCATCAGCTCGACTTCTGGACACCCACCAACACCGGCGCACGCTGGCCCCGTCTGGCTGTGCAAGGCACCAATGCCGACCAGAACAACTGGGGACGCCCCGGCGACTACTTCATGCTGAATGCCGCTTATCTCCGCATTAAGAATATGGTTATCGGCTACACGTTGCCCCGCCAGTGGACGAAGGCTATCGGAATAGGTAAGATGAGGGTGTATGTCAATGCACAAGACCTCTTCACCTTTACCGAGAACGACTTCATCGATCCGGAATCATCCGACCGTAACATCAATATGAGTACGAGCGGCGGTAGCTCTTCGGGCCGTCAATACCAGCCGAGCAGATACTATGGCTTCGGCTTCGACATTGAGTTCTAATCATCATCAAGACAACTATAAACGTATGAAACTAATAAAATACATCACAGTTATAGCGACCTCTGCAGTCCTGTTGTGCGGTTGTAACGACTTGGAACAACCCCCCATAAACAGATACACCGATGCCAATTTCTGGACACCGGAACGGGCAGAGTATTTGGTCAACATGGCCTACTCGCAAATGTACAATACCGGAAGGATGTTGCGCGACGAATCGCTGAGCGATAATATCTGCGATACCCGCGGCAGCAATATGCTCGATATTCGCCAAGGCTCGGCACTCCCCACCCTGTCACGCTTCAACGACGAGTGGAGCAGCTTGTACAGCGGCATCAAAACCTGCCATGTCTTTTTGGACAATGTGGAAGGACAAGACATCGAAGCCGGAGTCAAAGAGGGACTCAAAGCGCAAGTTCGCTTCATCCGGGCTTACCTCTTCTTCCGCCTCAGCAACTTCTACGGCGACATCCCCTTCTTTACCAAGGACATCACGCTGGACGAGGCGAACACCATCTCGCGCACACCCCGTGCCGAGGTCATTCAGTTCATCCATCAGGAGATGGACGAGATTATCCCCATCCTCCCCACCAAACAGCAGGCTACACCGGGACGCATCACCAAGGGAGCAGCCGCCATGCTCAATGCCCGTGCCTACCTGTACGACAGCGACTGGCCTAACGTGGAACGCATCTGCCGCGCATTCATCGACGGCACCTACGGCGCCTACGACCTCTTCCCCTCGTACATGGGACTCTTCCAGGTGGAAAACGAATACAACGAGGAAATCATCCTTGAACGCGGCTACTTGGAAAAAGCCATCACATGGGCCGAAGACATGCAGGACATGATCGTGTTCAGCATCGGCTCGCGCACACCCGACAATGTTCCCGTGCAGAGCCTCGTGGACAACTACCTCATGCTGAGCGGATATACCATCGACGAAGCCGGCAGCGACTACGACCCCGACGACCCGTACAAGAACCGCGACCCGCGCATGGATGCCACCGTTGTCTACGACGGCTACGAATGGAACAAACATGCAGCCGACTGGTACTACGGCAGCTTCTACAACGTAGACCGCGTGGTGTTCCAAAACGGATACTACGTCCGGAAGAACCCCGACGCCAAAGTCACCGATACCTATATCGAAGACACCAACAACTTCTCCCGAACAGCCTACGGCATCCGCAAATGGCACGCACCACAGGCTCAACTCGACTGGAACTCGGGCCTGAACATCATCATGATGCGCTATGCCGACATCTTGTTGATGTACGCCGAAGCCATGCTGGAGCAAAACAAAATGTCCGAAGCCGTTTGGAACGAAACCATCCGCCCCATTCGCCAACGCGCCGGCTTCACCGCCCCGAAAGCGTTGAACTATCCCACCTACGGCGACATGCGGCAAATCATCCGCAACGAACGCCGTTCGGAACTGGCCATCGAAGGCTTACGCTACTACGACATCATCCGCTGGAAAGCCGGTAGCCAATACCTGAACACCACCGTCAGAGGCGCAGGCTTCACCACATGGACAACCTCCTATCGCTTCGACGAAAGTCGCGACTACCTGTGGGCCGTACCCGAAAGCCAGTACACCCTCAATCCCAACTTGGGTCAGAACCCCAATTGGCCAACCAACTAATCCGCTTGAAAAACAGAACATTTAAAAACTCAAAATGATATGAAAAAGAGTATATACAACGCTTTAGCGTTTATTGCCTGCACAATGGCAATATCCTCCTGCACGCAGGAACTGGAATGGAAAGATTCGGGTGTCACTGCACCCGGTGAACTGTTCGCGCCGGAAAACAATAAGTCCATCACGCTGCTCTCGTCGGCCACTGCCTCGGTCGTCTTCGAATGGGGTAGCGCTTATGCCGAAGATGGAGGTGCTCCTATGTACGAAGTGGTATTCGACGAAGCCGGAGGCGATTTCTCCGAACCGCTTTACCGGGTCAACGCCGACCTGGGTGGCTCGCTCAACAAAGCAACCATCCTCCACAAAACCCTCAACAGCATTGCCGGCATGGCCGGTGCCAAATCGGGCGAAGCAACCACACTGCAATGGACCGTGGTGGCCTACCGCGGACTGTCGAAGGCTGCCGCAGCACAAAGCATGGCACTCAACGTGACCCGCTTCTTCGGCTTCGACGAACTGCCCGGACAACTCTATGTTCTGAACAGCGACGAAAGCAGCCCGGTGGCATGCGCCTCGCCTGCCAACGGCGAATTTGAAGTGTTCGTCAAACTGGATGCAGGCAAAGGCTTTACCCTGAACAGCTCAGCCGACGGCAGCGGCACCGCCTACTGCATCAGCGGCGACCGGATTATCGAAGGCAACGACGGCTACAAGGTGCCCGAAAGCGGCGTATACCGCCTCTACTTCGACTTCACCGTGGCATCGTTCACCGCCATCAACAAGGTAGAAAAGGCCGTGCTCTTCTTCTGCCCGACCAACAGCGAAACCATCGAGATGCCTTATCAGGGCAACGGCGTATTCTCCGGCCAAGGTGTTATATCCTTCAAACAAGAGAGCTGGGGACGCGACCAACGCTATAAGTTCCACATGTACTATGCCGACGGCACCATGATTGTATGGGGTACTAAGAACAACACCGACTCGGCCCCCAATGGCGCGGCGCTGACCGACCCCTACTACTACATCGCCGAAACGCCCAACAACCAATGGGACCAGAAATGGAAATTCGACTCGCAGTATGACGGTGACGCCGTAAGCGCACAGCCCGGAGCCGTTACCAAATTGAGCCTTATCTTCAATGTAGCCAATTATACCCATCACGTAGAACCGGGAGATTAATCAACCGGTAAAAGAGGGTGTGTCAGAACGCAATGTGCGGGACGACACACCCTCTTTCTTTTTTTTATTCATCCTAAAACCATCTGCCATGAAACCCATTCATTTGTTTATCGCCTCCTTGTGCCTGCTTGGCACCGCTTGCCAACAGCCCCCAAAAGAATCGAACGCCCAACTGACCAAGCGCGAAATCATGCAAGACTTCCTAAGCGGAAAGAAGCATGGTGACTACGTGCCTGCCGCCTTCTTTATGCACTTCCCCGCCGGCGTCGGCCGGGATGCTGTCTATTACCACATCCGCCATCTGGCCTCCTCCGACATGGACTTGCTGAAGGTGCAGTTCGAGCAGCATCAGCCCAACATCAACATAGAGACAGCCAAGGATTGGGAACAAATCCGGCCGCTGCCGCGCGACTTCTACGCCCCAACGGTCGGCGTGGTCAAAGAGGTGGTCAACATCGTAGGCCACAACACGATGGTGCTTCCCACCATTTACTCTCCGTTCCAGGTGCTTAGGATGCAAATCGGCATTCCCGCCGTCATCCGATGGGCAAAGGAAGACCCCGACCAAGTGTTGCGCGCTTTGAACATCTACAAAGAGGCGCTGCTGAACTTTGCATCCGACTGCAAGGCAGCGGGAGTAGACGGATTCTTCACGCCGACGCAAGGCGGTGAGGTGATATACGGCGAAATCCCCGATTTCTACGAAAAGTTTATCCGCCCGTTCGACTTGGAAGTGATGACCGCGTGCAACACCGGCACCCATTGCAACATCCTGCACATCTGCGATTGGGAAGGTCCTTACGACGACTTGGCTCGTTTCGCTTCCTACCCGGGACAGATTGTCAATGCCCCCAACGTCGTGGCCGGTCAGCCCTTTACCCCGGCAGATGCCGAAAAGAGGTTCAATCGCATCGCCTTAGGCGGACTGGAGCGCAAAGGCATCATCACTACCGGCACCCCCGACGAGGTTACCGCCGCCGTAAAGCAAATCATCCAAGACAATCCGGGCCGGCTAATCATCGGCGCCGAATGTACCATCGACGGCCGCACTCCCACCGCGAACATCCGCGCCGCCGTCCGTGCCGCGCATGGCAAGTAGTTAGTAGATTGTTACCTCCCTGTCAGTAGTTTGTTATTTCCGGCAGGTAGCCTATTATTCTTACTCTTCGTTTTCATAACCTCCT
>JAISGR010000112.1 GCA_031262995.1 Prevotellaceae bacterium
GCCAACGAAGATACTAAAGCACAACCACAATAAAATACACACGCAGACAACTCCGATTGAAGTATGAACTAAAATAGACCTTGTGGATTTCAAGTGGCAGCCCGCAAACGCCTGTTGGATTTTGCGGGCTGCTTTTTTATTCGCTTCGATCAATCTATAAAAGATGTGAATATCAGAGCAAGGCAGCGGAATTTGCAAGCTGTCTTTGTTCTACTGAGATAAGATAATAATCATTTAAAATCCAAGTTATTATGATTGCAGAGAAATTACAAAAAGAGATCAATGAACAGGTTGTTGCCGAGATGTGGTCGGCAAATCTTTACCTGTCGATGTCGCTCCACATGGCGCGTGCTGGTTATTGCGGCATGGCTCACTGGCTCAAGAAGCAGTGGGAAGAGGAAAATACGCATGCTTGGCAGATGGCTGATTACATCACCCAACGCGGCGGAAAAGCCGTGATAAACAAAGTGGATGTGGTTCCCGTAGACTTCGGCACGCCGCTGGAGATCTTCGAGCAGGTGTACAGCCATGAATGTCGGGTGTCCGGGCTGATTGACAAGCTGGTCGACTCGGCTATTGCCGCGAAAGACAAGGCTACGGAAGAGTTCCTGCGTGGCTTTGTGCGCGAGCAGATGGAAGAAGAATCTACCGCCTCGGGCATTGTCGACAAACTGAAGCTGGCTGGTACGACCGGTCTGCTTTATGTCGACCAGCAATTGGGCATGCGATAAGTATGCGTTCCGTCGGGCGGTGTGCCGGTCGCTATTGATGATAGCTTAGACGGGCACACCGCTCTCTTTTTCGTTTGTTTTCGTAATTTTGCCGCGTCAAACAAGTACCCATACAGGATAAAGATGATAGATTTCTCCCAGTTTCCCTCTCCTTGCTACATCATGGAAGAGGATTTGCTCCGCAAGAACCTGACATTGATAAAAAGCGTGGCAGCACGTGCCGATATCGAGATTATACTGGCATTCAAGGCTTTCGCCCTGTGGCGCACGTTCCCGCTCTTTCGCGAATACATTGCACATACCACAGCCAGTTCGGTCTACGAGGCGCGACTGGCGTTCGAAGAGTTTGGCAGCAAGGCGCACACCTATTCGCCGGCATATACCGAAGCCGACTTCCCGCAGCTGATGCGATGCAGCAGCCACATCACATTCAATTCGTTGGCACAGTTCCGGCGCTTCTATCCCATGACGATAGAGGAGGGGAGCGGCATCTCGTGCGGCATCCGCATCAATCCCGAGTATTCCGAAGTGGAAACCGAACTCTATAACCCCTGTGCGCCGGGTACCCGTTTCGGCATTACCGCCGATTTGCTGCCCGAACGGTTGCCGCAGGGATTGAACGGCTTTCACTGTCACTGTCACTGCGAATCCTCCTCTTATCAGTTGGAACGTACGCTTGTGCATATCGAGCGGAAGTTTGCCCGCTGGTTTCCTCAAATCAAGTGGCTCAACCTGGGTGGCGGGCACCTGATGACTCGCAAGGATTACGATGTGGAACACCTGATCTCTCTGTTGCACGGTTTGCACGCACGCCATCCGCACCTGCACATCATCCTCGAACCCGGTTCGGCTTTTACCTGGCAAACCGGCGTGCTTGCTTCCGAAGTGGTGGATGTGGTGGAAAGTCGCGGCATCCGTACCGCCATTCTCAATGTGAGCTTCACCTGTCACATGCCCGATTGTCTGGAGATGCCCTATCAACCTGCCGTACGGGGCGCCGTGACGGGCAACGACGGAAGGGGACATACCTATCGACTGGGGGGCAACTCATGCTTGAGCGGCGACTACATGGGCGATTGGAGCTTCGACCACGAACTGTGCATCGGCGAACGCATTGTCTTTGAAGATATGATACATTACACAACGGTGAAAACCAACATGTTCAACGGCATTCATCATCCGGGTATCGCTTTGTGGACGCATGACGGAGCGGCTAAGTTGCTCAGACAGTTTGCTTACGAGGATTATCGCGACAGGATGGATTGACTAAAAAAAACCATCAATAGTTTGTTGGTTTAATGAAAACAATTACCTTTGCATCCGCAAAAGCGACAAGGCGGAAATAGCTCAGTTGGTAGAGCACAACCTTGCCAAGGTTGGGGTCGCGAGTTCGAGTCTCGTTTTCCGCTCGTTTTCCTTTCGTTTTCTTTGATTTAGTAAGGCTATTTACCTCATGCGCCCGGGTGGCGGAATTGGTAGACGCGCACGTTTCAGGTGCGTGTGTCGCGAGGCGTGCAGGTTCGAGTCCTGTTCCGGGCACAAGGATAAGTAGTCGGACGTTCTTTGAATAGTTGAATAATAGCAAGCCGGAGAGGTGGCGGAATTGGTAGACGCGCTACTTTGAGGGGGTAGTGACAGTTTGTCGTGGGAGTTCGAGTCTCCTCCTCTTCACTTGTTATGGTCATCTGTACAGGATGATGCGGAAATAGCTCAGTTGGTAGAGCACAACCTTGCCAAGGTTGGGGTCGCGAGTTCGAGTCTCGTTTTCCGCTCATGTTTTGCCTGATAGGTGACTCAAGCCCGGGTGGCGGAATTGGTAGACGCGCACGTTTCAGGTGCGTGTGTCGCGAGGCGTGCAGGTTCGAGTCCTGTTCCGGGCACTGCTCTTTGAGAAAAGAGGTGAGTCATCGCTTGCGGAAATAGCTCAGTTGGTAGAGCACAACCTTGCCAAGGTTGGGGTCGCGAGTTCGAGTCTCGTTTTCCGCTCACGGAGTAGATAAAGCAGAAAAGGGAGCTGTGGCGCATTGCCGCAGCTCCCTTTTTTTATGGCGACACTCAATGACCCGAAACAGCAAGCCGTTTATCTAAAACTACAAGTCGATTATCTAAAACTATAAATCACAATGCCGCGGGACAGCGTATCTTTGCCGCATTACTCACCATTTATGTTATTAGTATAATATGAAGAAAAACATTCTACTACTTGCTTTTCTGCTGCTCGCCACTGCATACGGTGTGGCGCAGCCCGGCGGCGGCAACCGGCGGTGGATCAACACCAACTCGCCCGAAGTGCACGCCGATCAAACCATCACTTTCCGCTTTCAGGCTCCCGATGCCAAGGATGTGAAGCTCAACGCACAGTTCAACCCGCAGCCCTACGACATGAAGAAAGACGCCGACGGCGTGTGGAGCGTGACCGTAGGTCCCGTTGAGCCTGACATGTATCCTTACGAGTTCGTCGTCGACGGTACCCGGGTGATGGATCCGAACAACCCCGACTGGTTCCCCAACGAAACCTTCAAAGGTAGCATGGTGGAAGTGCCCGGTAAAGCTCCCTACGTCTACTCTATCCAAAACGTGCCCCACGGCAACGTGGAGTACGTGATGTATGATGCTCCCTCCATCGGCGCTACCGGACGACTGATTGTCTACACCCCTCCCGGCTACGACCCTCAGGGCGACAAGAAGTATCCCGTGTTCTACTGCATCAGCGGCACCACCGACACCGAAGAAGTTTACTTCAAGGTTGGTCGCGCCAACTTCATCTTGGACAACCTGCTGGCAGCAGGCAAGGCTGAGCCGTTTATCATCGTGATGCCCTACGGCAATCCCGCCTACTACTTCCCCCCCACCGACAAGATGCCGCAGGGCGACCTCTTCGGCACCGAACTGATGAAAGACATCATCCCCTTCGTCGATAAGAACTACCGCACGATCAACGACCGCCTCGGTCGCGGCATTGGCGGCTTCTCGCGCGGCGGTGCACAAGCCCTGCGTGCCGGACTGCTCAACACCGACAAGTTTGCATGGGTATGCTCCTACGCTTCGGGTGTGGGCACGGAAGACTTCGAGAAGAACTTCACCAACCTCACCGCCGACCCCGACAAGACCAACCGCGAGATGAAGCTGATATGGACAGGCGTGGGCAACAGCGACTTCCTCTATCAGATGGCAAGCGATTTCAACGTCGTGTTGGCAAAAAATCGCATCAACCACATCGCATTCACAGGTTCGGGCGGTCACACATGGATGAATGCCAAGCTCTACCTGCACGAGACCTTCCAACGGCTGTTCCAGACTGCCAACTATTAATCTCAATCTGCATAAGAATATGAAAAAGAACAGATTTTATACCCTCATAGCCCTGTCTGTCGTTGCGTTGACCGCCACCGCGCAGACATTCGTCACCGCTCCTCCGGCAGGCGCCGCCCCCGGCGCGGCACGCCCTTCGTTTCGCTTTCCCGCGCGCGTCATCTCGCCCGAGGTGCATGACAACGGTACCGTGACATTCCGCTTTTCCGCGCCCCAAGCCACCAAGGTGGAGCTGTCCGGACAATTCCTCAAGAAGAATCTGCCGATGACCAAAGACGAAAACGGATTGTGGAGCGTAACCACCGGAAAGGTGAAGCCCGACATCTACCCCTACAACTTCGTGGTCGACGGAATAACCGTGGCTGACCCCAATAACGTGGACATCTTTCCCAACGAACGCTTCAAAGGCAGTTTGCTCGACGTGAAAGGCAAAACGCCCTCCGTGCAAGACCTCCAGGACGTGCCCCACGGCAAGGTGACCTACGCTTTCTACCACTCCAAGAGCCTCGACCTCGAACGTCCGCTGCTCATTTACACCCCTCCCGGCTATACCGAAGATACGCAGAAGAGCTACCCCGTGCTCTACCTCATCCACGGCATGACCGACACGCAGGAGACCTGGTACAAAGTGGGACGCATGAACTACATCCTCGACAACCTCATCGCGCAGGGCGAAGCCGAGCCGATGATTGTGGTGATGCCTTATGCCAACGCCTATCCCGCCCTGATGAAGAAGAACCCCGGCACGCAGATGAACCTGATGAGCACCGACATGTTCACCAATGAGCTGCTCAAGGAGATCATCCCTTATACGGAAGCCAACTACCGTGCCAAAGCCGACCGTGACAGCCGCGCCATTGCCGGCTTCTCGCTGGGCGGACGGCAGACGCTGGGCGCCGGACTGGGACACCCCGACGTCTTCGCCTACGTATGCCCCATGGCCCCCGCCGTGTTCCCGCAAGGACTCGATCAAGATTTCAAAGAGACCTACGCCCCCATCGACCAACTGCGTACCCTCAAACTGCTTTGGATTGGTTGCGGCAAAGACGACAGCCTCTACGCCGGCTCCAAAGCCCTGGCCAAGAAGCTCGGTTCGCTGAAGGTGAAGTACGAAACACTCTACTCACCGGGCGGCCACACCTGGATGAACTGCCGTTTGTTCCTGGCCACCATTGCTCCCAAACTCTTCAAGTAGGCTTCATAGCAAACAGTTAGACAATAAAAACTTT
>JAISGR010000113.1 GCA_031262995.1 Prevotellaceae bacterium
CCAACCCGCACTCATCAAGGCAGTAGCTGCCGTCAACCCGCGCACCATCGTTGTGATGCAGACACTGGGCTGCGTCGAAGTAGACGACTTCAAAGACTTGCAGAACATCCCGGGCATCCTCTGGGTGGGCTACAACGGTCAGGCACAAGGCGATGCCCTTGCCGAGGTGCTCTTCGGCGACATCAACCCGGGCGGCAAGCTCAACGCCACCTGGTACAAGTCGCTTGCCGACCTGCCTGCCATCACCGACTACACCCTGCGCGGCGACAACAACAAGAACGGACGCACGCTGTGGTACTTCGACAAACCGGTGTCGTATGAGTTTGGCTACGGTCTCTCCTATACCACCTTTGCCTACAAGAACTTCCGCATCAGCCGCAACGCCATGACGCCCAACGACCAACTGACCGTCAGCGTCGACGTGACCAACACCGGACAGCGCGACGGCGACGAAGTGGTGCAGCTCTACGTCTCCACCCCCGACGCTCCCCGCGACCTTCAACGCCCCATCAAACGACTGAAGGGCTTCGAACGCGTCACCATCCCAGCCGGACAGACCCGCACGGTGTGCATCCCCGTGGATTGTGCCGACCTCTGGTTCTGGGACATGAAGCAGAACCGCATGACGTATGACGCCGGACGCTATATCTTCGAAGTAGGCGCATCGTCCAAAGACATCCGCGGCACACTGAGCGCCACCATGAGCGGAAGCCTCCAACCCCGCCTCAAGCTGGCAGTGGTCGAAGGCACATCGATGGTGATGACTGCCGGACAGAGCGGTCAGTCCATCCTGAGCGCCTCGATGACCGACGACTCGTTCTACGACCTGTCGAAGGCAACCGTGACCTACACCAGCAATAACACGGGTGTAGCCACCGTCGACGCCAACGGCACAGTGACCGCCGTTGCCCCGGGCGTTGCCACCATCGACGCATCGGTAACCATCAACGGCATTACCTGCCGCGACTCGTATCCCGTCAAGGTGATGCCCAACCTGAACATCTCCTCCGTCACCGTCGACGGCAAAGCCGTTCCCGGCTTCAAAGCCGACGTGCCGCAGTACAGCTACCTGCTCAAAGCCGGCGCTGCCACCCCCGTGGTCAAGGCTACCGCCGCCGATGCCGCCATCGCCGTTGAGACGATACAGGCACAGTCCGTACCCGGCACCGCCGTTGTCTCGCTGAAAGACAACAAGACCAACGATGCCAAGAGCTACGTCATCAACTTCGGCGTGAAGGGCACGACCGACCAGTTCGACAAGGCTGCGCTCGCCGCACCCTGGCACTGGCTCCGCGACGATGCCACCTTCGACCTCTCCGGTGGCAAGCTCATCCTGACAGCCTCCAAAGGCGACATCGCCGACACCGACAACGAAGCCAACGTGCTGCTGCAAAGCGCCAACTCCGACTGGACGATCGAGACCAAGCTGACGTGTGAGAAACGCCCCTCGGGCTTCTCGCAAAACGCCGGTCTCGTGGCTTATCAGGATGCCGACAACTTCGTGAAGCTCACCTACCGCGCTTCCTTCAGTCGCCGCGGCGGCTTCGGCAGACAGCCACAGGGCGAACAACCCGGTTCCGTAGAGCTGATGGTAGAGAGCAACGGTCAGCAGAAAGCTTCCGTGACGCTGAGCATGGAAGAGATCATCACGCCTGCCAACACCCTCGTCCTCCGCTTGGTCAAGAAGGGCGATGCCTACACCGCTTACGTCTCGCCCGACGGCAAGAAGTTCAAGGAAGTAGGCGCCGCGAACTATGTCTTGAAGGATATCCAAGTAGGATTGCTGGCTTGCGAAGGCGTGATGCCTGCCATGATGCGTGCCTTCATGCGGAACACGCCGCAGAACGCAGCGCCGCAAGCGCCGTTCAGGGTATCGTTCGATTACTTTAAGATTAAGAATTAACCAAGAATAGAGGCTGTGTCAAACGTCGGGCTATCCCTTCCGGACTAACTTAGTCTGATTTTTGACACAGCCCTTTTACCAACCATGCGTCTACTCCTGCTCCTGCTTATCGGGTGTCTCTCCCTCACCGCCAACGCCACTGGCACTTCAGATACCTCCACCGGCGTCTCCGACACCATCTACACCTACTACAAAGGCGTGCTCCTGCAAGCCGCGCCCGACCACAGTCTGCTCTTCTTCGACGGCGACCGGCTGATAGGCGGAACGCAGCTACCGATTAAAGGCAACCTCACCGCCCTCTCGGCAAACAGTGAGACCTGTTGCGGCGTAACCGATGCCGGCGAAATTGTCCGCACCGGCGACGGCATCCACTGGACTGCCTTCGACTTCAATGCACACTATGCCGACTACTATCCCACCTGCCGCTTCACCTGCGTCTGCGTCACCGACGACAATCAGATAGCCGTGGCAGGCGTCACGGCAACCGGTGCACCTGCCATGTTCATCTCCGTGCAAGGCAATGTGTGGAACGAACGACCACTGGTCTATACCGACCCGCAGGGAAACCTTGCATCGCTCACCGAGCTGCCCGAATTCCTCTACTACAATATAGATCGCAGCACCTTCCTGCTGCTATGCACCCACAGCAAACTGATGATTCTCCCCCCCTGCTCGCACTGCAACGAGCTGCGCGACCATATCTCCGAATAGCACCATTCGACAATAACCCCTTTATCAGTCTTCAGGACACAATGTCCGTTCCAATGAGGCAACGTGTTTCTCTCAATGGGACAACCTACCCGTCTCAATGGGACAACCTGTTTCTCTCATTGAGGCAAAGGTCGTGTCTCAACAGCAAACGACACTTTATCCGATGGCACGGACTGATCGGGACTTAATGACCGGGGTGGATTGCCAAACATGCATTTTGTGCGATCAAGATTGGGTAAATCAATGCGTTGATGTTACCTTTGCGCTGAAAAAACATCCATAACCGGTAACATCATCATCTTATTATGGCAGATTATATCCGTTTCGACTGGGCGATGAAACGCCTGTTGCGCAACAAGGCAAATGCCGTGGTGCTGGAAGGCTTGCTCACCACACTGCTGGGCGAGAAGATTACCATACAGAAATTCCTCGAGAGCGAAAGCAATCAGGAAGAGGAGTTCGATAAGTACAACCGCGTGGACATCCTCACGGAGGATTCACACGGTCGGTTGGCCATTATTGAGATACAGAACAACAACGAATATGCTTACTTTCAGCGCGTCCTCTTCGGTACCTCCAAGTTAGTAACCGAGTACGTCAACCGTGGGGAGGGCTACGACAATGTCCGCAAGATATACAGCGTGAACATCCTCTACTTTGACCTCGGGCATGGCAAAGACTATGTGTATCACGGCAAGACGGAGTTCCGCGGCATCCATTATAACGACGTGCTGCGACTGACTCCCTTCCAGCGGCAGAAGTTCAACGTCAGCGAAGTGAGCAAGCTCTTTCCCGAATACTATATCCTCAAGGTGAACGGCTTCAACAACGTAGCCAAAAGCTCTCTTGAAGAGTGGATATACTACCTCAATACCAACCAGATTCCCGACAATGCCACCGCTCCCGGATTGGCAGAAGCCCGCGAAATGTTGCAAGTCGCCCGGATGAGTAAAGAGGAACAACGCGCCTACTGGCGACATGTGGACAATGTCAACCTGCTCAAAAGCAACGTCTATACCGAACGCGAAGAGGGAAAGTATGAAGGAATAGCCATAGGCGAAGCACGAAGCGAAGCGAAAGTAAAGGAAGCCGAAGCCAAAGCGGAAGAAGCCGAAGCCAAGGCGGAAGAAGCAGCAGCCAAGTTCCTCGACACCGCCCGCAACCTCAAAGCATCGGGCATTGCCATAGAGATCATCATGCAGGCTACCGGCTTGTCTCGTGAAACCATC
>JAISGR010000040.1 GCA_031262995.1 Prevotellaceae bacterium
GGGTGTGTCAAAACTCTCTTGACTCCCCTCCTGCCGGCAGGAGGGGTGGCGCGAAGCGACGGGGTGGTCGGATATAATACCGATTAATCCGGCTATTTCATAAACCTACCACCCCACCCTGCGGGCACCCCTCCTCCCGGGAGGAGGGGAACCGGAAGCGATCCGCGTTTTGACACACCCCCATCTTGCGTGATTAGGCTCACGCAGGTTGCGGCATTAGGCTGAGGATGTGTCAAAATCGGACTGGGGTCGTATACCAGGGTAGTATAGGGTCGTATACCAGAGGTAGTATAGGGTCGTATACCAGAGGTAGTACAGGGTCGTATACCAGAGGTAGTACAGGGTCGTATACCAGAGGTGGACTAGGGTCGTAGTCCAGAGGTGGACTAAGTCGTAGTCCAGAGGTGGACTAAGTCGTAGTCCAGAGGTGGACTAAGTCGTAGTCCGAAAAGGGGCTTTTTGATACATCCCCGGTAGCCCGGGTGCCGAGCCAAGGTAGCCCGAGTGTCGGGCTAAAGCACTCCCTTGCTGGTGGGCAGCTCGTAGTGATAGATGTCGCGGCGGACAGCCATCTTCAGGGCGCGGGCAAAGGCTTTGAAGATGCCCTCTATCTTGTGGTGTTCGTTGGTGCCTTCGGCGCGGATGTGGAGGTTCATGCGGGCGGTGTCGCTGAGCGACTTGAAGAAGTGCAGGAACATCTCGGTGGGCATCTCGCCGATCTTCTCGCGGTGGAAGGCGGCGTCCCAGACCAGCCAGGGGCGACCGCCGAAGTCCAGACAGACCTGACAGAGCGAATCGTCCATGGGCAGGGCGTAGCCGTAGCGTTCGATGCCGCGCTTGCTGCCCAGCGCCCGGTACAGACATTCGCCCAGCGCGAGGGCGGTGTCTTCGATGGTGTGATGCTCGTCCACGCAGAGGTCGCCCTGCACGTCGACGGTGAGGTCGATGCCGCCGTGTCTGCCTATCTGCTCCAGCATGTGGTCGAAGAAGCCCAGTCCGGTGCGGATGCGGCACACGCCGCTGCCGTCGAGGTTGAGCCGGACGAGGACGTCGGTCTCGGCGGTGGTGCGGTGCACCTCGGCGGTGCGTTCGCCGGCGAAGAGGAACTCGGACACTTTGTCCCAGTCGGGGGTGACGAGGGCGCATGTGCCGGCTTCGAGGAGGTGGGGCGGGAGGAAGTCGTCGGGCAGCGGGTTCTCTTGCAGCAGGATGGCGCGGCATCCCAGGTTGTATGCCAGCTCCACGTCGGTGGCGCGGTCGCCGATGACGAAGCTGCCCGGCAGGTCGTACCAGTCGGGGTGCTCCAGGTAGGCGGTCAACATGCCGGTGCGCGGCTTGCGGGTGGGCGCGTTTGCTTCGGGCAGGGTGCGGTCGATGCAGACGTCGTCGAAGGTGATGCCTTCGCCCTCGAGCGTCCGCATGATGAGGTTGTGTACCGGATGGAAGGTCTCTTCGGGGAAGGAGGCGGTGCCCAGCCCGTCCTGGTTGCTGACCATCACGAACAGGTAGTCGAGCTTGCTGCGGATAAAGCCGAGGTTGCGCATCACCTTGGGGCAGAAGGTCAGCTTCTCGAACGAGTCGAGTTGATAGTCTGCGGGCGGCTCGACGACGAGGGTGCCGTCGCGGTCGATAAACAGTATTTTCTTTTTCATCGCTTATGCAGAGGGGGTAGGGTGGTGTTCGTCATATTTTTGCAGCGCCAGTATCAACCCTTCGTTCTCCGAGGGGGTGCCCACCGTTATCCGCAGGCAGTTGCCGCAGAGCGACACGGTGTGGCGGTTGCGCACGATGATGCCTTCGCTGACCAAGTAGGCGTAGATGGCTACGGCATCGGAGACCTTGGCGAGGAAGAAGTTGGCATCCGACGGGTAGACCGTGGCGGTACATGCCAGCGCGGCGAAGCGCTTCATCAGGGAGGTGCGTTCCTCCTTGAGGAGCTTCACCCAGCGTTCTATCTCATAGTAGCGGTGCAGCATCTCCACGGCGCGTTGCTGGGTGAGTGAGTTGACGTTGTAGGGGTACTTTATCTTGTTGAGTAGGGCGATAATCTCCGCCGCAGCGAACGCCATGCCCAGCCGGATGCCGGCACATCCGTAAGCCTTGGAGAAGGTTTGCAGCACCACGAGGTTGGGGTGGCTGTCGAGTTCGGCAAGGAGCGAGGGGGTGTCGGAGAAGTCGTTGTACGCCTCGTCGAGCACCACGATGCCGTCGAAGGCGTTGATGACGCGGAGCACCTCTTGCCGGGAGAGTTCGTTGCCCGTGGGGTTGTTGGGCGAGCAGAGGAAGAGGAGCTTGGTGTGTCCGTCGGTGGCAGCCAGCAACCGGTCGGCGCTGCACCGGAAGGCATCGTCGAGCAGCACGGGGCGGTACTCCACATTGTTCAGGTCGGCACATACGCGATACATGCCGTAGGTAGGGTCGATCGCCACCACATTGTCGGTTTGCGGCTCGCAGAAGGCGCGGAAGAGCAGGTCGATGGCTTCGTCGCTGCCGTTGCCTAAGAATATCTGCTCGGGTGCGACGGGCTTGATGTGCGTCAGCTCGCGCTTCAACTCATGCTGCATGGGGTCGGGGTAGCGGTTGTTGGGCGTGTTGTAGGGGTTCTCGTTGGCATCCAGAAAGATGCTGGCTGCGGAGCCGTGGTACTCGTCGCGTGCCGACGAGTAGGGCTTGAGGTTCCACACATTGGGTCGGGTGAGTGCTTGCAGGGATTTCATACGCTTGCTAATCTAACGGTTACTGCCTGTTTATGGGCATCGAGTTGTTCGTGGGCTGCCATTGTTTCGATGGCTGCTCCTATCTGTTTCAATCCTTCGGGAGTAATCTCCTGAAAGGTGATCTTGCGGATAAAGCTGTCTAAGCTGACCCCGCTGTATGCCCGTGCATAGCCGTTGGTGGGCAGGGTGTGATTGGTGCCCGAGGCGTAATCGCCGGCGCTTTCGGGGGTATAGGCGCCGAGGAAGACGGAGCCGGCGTTGACAATGCGTTCGGCGATGCGGCGGTAGTCGGCGGTTTCGATGATGAGGTGCTCGGGGGCGTAGCGGTTGGTCAGTTCGATGGCTTCGTCCATGCTTGCCGTGACGATGCATCGGCTGTTCCCGATCGACCGCGCGGCAATTTCTTTGCGGGGGAGTGCGGCGAGTTGGCGCTCCACTTCAGTTTGTACGGCTGCCGCGAGCGCTTCGGAGGTGGTGACGAGCATTGCCTGACTGTCTGCTCCGTGTTCTGCCTGGCTGAGCAGGTCGGCGGCAACAAACCGGGGGTTGGCATGTTCGTCTGCCAGCACTTCGACTTCGGACGGACCGGCAGGCATGTCGATGGCTACTCCGTGCAGGCTGACCAACTGCTTGGCTGCGGTGACGTACTGATTGCCCGGACCGAACAGCTTGTAGACCTGCGGGATGCTCTCCGTACCGTAAGCCATGGCGGCAATGGCTTGTACGCCTCCCGCCTTGAAGATGCGGCTGACCCCTACCGTGCGGGCGGCAAAGAGGATGGCAGGATGTATCTTCCCGTTGCGACCGGGCGGCGAGCAGAGCACAATCTCCCTGCATCCGGCTATGCGGGCGGGAACGGCAAGCATCAATACGGTGGAGAAGAGGGGCGCCGTTCCGCCGGGAACGTACAGTCCCACCTTCTCGATGGGCACGGCTTTCTGCCTGCACACCACGCCGGGCATGGTGGTTACGGGTGCGCCCTCGAAGCGCTGGGCGGCGTGAAAGGTCTCGATGTTCCGTTTCGCCAGGCGGATGGCAGCCTTGAGTGTCTCGTCGACCAGCGCTTCGGCTTCGTCCATCTCGGCTTCGGTTACGGCAAGTGAGGCAAGCGTTGCGTGGTCGAACCGCTCTTCCAGCGCCAGCACGGCGCGGTCGCCGCCCTGTCGCACCTCGTCGATGAGCGTCCGTACGGTGTCGAACAGCTGTTCCGTGTTCTGCATGGGGCGTCTCAGCAAGGCTGCCCATTCGCTCTTGGGGGGATATGCAATGGTCTTCATCTGCTTTTCCTTATAGAATCATCTTCTCTATCGGCAATACCAGGATGCCTTCGGCGCCGAGCGATTTCAGCTTGCCGATAATCTCCCAGAAGCACTTCTCGTCGAGCACGGTGTGCACCGAGCACCAGTCGGCTTGCGCCAGCGGCATCACGGTGGGGCTTCTCATGCCGGGCAGCACGCTGATGATTTCGTCGAGCCTTTCGCGGGGGGCGTTCATCAGCACGTACTTCTTGTCCTCGGCTGTCTTTACGGCATCCATGCGGAAGAGCAGCTCTTTGAGAATCTCCCGCTTCTCGGCGCAGAGCCTTTTGTTGCCGATGAGCAGGGCTTCGGATTTCATCACCACCTCCACCTCTCTGAGGCGGTTGCTCACTAAGGTGGAGCCGGAGCTGACGATGTCGAAGATGGCATCTGCCAGTCCGATGCCGGGGGCTACCTCCACCGAACCGGTGATGACGTGTATCTCGGCATGTACGCCCTGCTCTTTGAGGTAGCCGGAGAGGATGTGGGGATAGGAGGTGGCGATTTTCCGTCCCTCGAACCAACTGATGCCCGGATAGTCGATGTCCTTGGGCATGGCGAGCGAGAGGCGGCAGCGACTGTATCCCAATCGTTTGAGAATGTCGGCATCTTCGTGTCGTTCCACATACTCGTTCTCACCCACAATGCCGATGTCGGCTACGCCGGTGGCAACGGATTGGGGGATGTCGTCGTCGCGCAGAAACAGCACCTCGACGGGGAAGTTGGTCGATTGCACCAGCAGCGTGCGCTTGGTAGCGCTCAGCTTGATGTCGGCTTCTTCGAGAAACGCCATGGTCTCGTCGTATAGACGCCCTTTGGCTTGTACGGCAATTCTTAGCAGCATAACTTTATCTGATTGTAAGTATATCCTTTACTCTCTGTATCACACAAAACAGCGAGGCTCACCGCAATTGATTCGGCAAGCCTCGCTGTGTATGAATATATCTCTTCGAAAGTGTGCACATACAGTCATCCGCCTGCCGATTATCCGACGGGAGTGTGATGATGGTGGTGTATCGCTGTCACTTTCATTATGATACCTTTTCTTGTTTTGCGCGACAAAAGTAAGGCAACCGATTGAATTGAACAAACATTCGTCACTTTTTCTTTGAAAGGGGTGACAACTTGCTCCGCACATTGGAAAACTATTCGTAGTTTTGCACGCCAGAACAATCCGGCAACGGATTTATCCCCATTTATCCATTATGATCAGCAAACTCAACCTCAATCAACTCTACTTCAAAGACACGCAATTCGCCAACCTGATGACGCGACGCATCTTCAACGTGTTGCTGATTGCCAATCCCTATGATGCCTTCATGCTCGAAGACGACGGACGCATCGAAGAGAAGATATTCAACGAATACACTTCGCTTTCGTTGCGTTACCCGCCGCGGTTCACGCAGGTCTCTACCTATGAGGAGGCATTGGAGCAACTCGTCGCCGTGCCTTTCGATCTGATTATCTGCATGCCCGGAACCGGTGACAACGAAACGTTCGACGTGGCGCGCAACATCAAGAGCCTGTACGAAAGCATTCCCATCGTGATACTGACCCCTTTCAGCCACGGCATCACCAAACGCATCGAGAACGAAGACCTGAGTGCTTTCGAGTACATCTTCTGCTGGTTGGGCAACACCGACCTGCTGGTCTCCATCATCAAGCTGGTGGAAGACCAGATGAACCTGGAACACGATGTCAACGAGGTGGGATTGCAACTCATCCTGCTGGTGGAAGACGGCATACGCTACTACTCCTCTATCTTGCCCAATCTCTACAAGTTCGTCCTCAAGCAGAGTCAGGAGTTCTCCACCGAAGCCCTGAACGCCCACCAACGCACCCTGCGCATGCGCGGTCGTCCCAAGATCGTGCTGGCACGCACGCTCGAAGAGGCGACCTCGCTCTACGAAAAGTACAAGCACAACATCCTGGGCGTTGTTACCGACGTGCGCTTTCCCCGCGTTGAACGGGGCGAGAAAGACCCGCTCGCAGGCATTCAGCTCTGTGCCACCATCCGTGAAGAAGATCCCTTCATGCCCATTATCATTCAGTCGTCGGAGGCGGAGAATGCCGCCTACGCCGACAAGTACAAAGCCGCTTTCATTGACAAGAACTCCAAGAAGATGGATGTAGACCTGCGTCGCGCCGTGTCGGACAACTTCGGATTCGGCGACTTTGTGTTCCGCAACCCCGTTACGATGGAGGAGATAGCCCGCGTGAAGAACCTCAAAGAGCTGCAAAACATTCTCTTTGCCGTGCCTGCCGAATCATTCCTGTACCACATCAGTCGCAACCACGTGAGCCGCTGGCTCTACTCGCGTGCCATGTTCCCCGTGGCAGAGTTCCTGAAGGGGGTGACTTGGAGCAGCCTGCAAGACATTGACGAACACCGGCGCATCATCTTCGAAGCCATCGTGAAGTATCGCAAGATGAAGAATCAGGGGGTGGTGGCAGTGTTCAAGCGCGACCGCTTCGACCGCTACTCCAACTTTGCCCGCATCGGCGAAGGCTCGCTCGGCGGAAAGGGACGGGGACTGGCGTTTATGGATAATATGGTAAAGCACCATCCCGAGTTCGAGGAGTTTGGCGACAGTCACGTGGTGATTCCGAAGACGGTGGTGCTCTGTACCGACATCTTCGACGAGTTCATGGAGAGCAACAACCTCTATCAGATAGCGCTCTCGGATGTGGACGACCAACCCATTCTGCGCTATTTCCTGCAAGCCCGGCTGCCCGAAACGCTGGTGGAGGATTTCTTCACCTTCTTCGAGGTGGTGCAGTCGCCCATTGCCGTGCGCTCGTCCTCCTTGCTCGAAGATTCGCACTACCAGCCCTTTGCCGGCATCTACAACACCTACATGATTCCCTATCTGGACGACAGGTACGAGATGCTGCGTATGCTGAGCGATGCCATCAAAGGGGTGTACGCCTCGGTCTACTTCCGCGACAGCAAGGCGTACATGCAAGCCACCAGCAATGTGATTGATCAGGAGAAGATGGCAGTCATCTTGCAGGAGGTGGTAGGTACGCAGTACGGCACCCGTTACTATCCGCCCATCTCGGGCGTGGCACGTTCGCTCAACTACTATCCCATCGGCGACGAGAAGCCCGAAGAGGGGATCGTCAACATGGCGCTCGGTCTGGGCAAGTACATTGTCGACGGAGGGGTGACGCTGCGGTTCTCGCCCTATCATCCCTGCCACGTGCTGCAAACCAGTGAGATCGATTTGGCGCTCAGGGAGACGCAAACGCACTTCTACGCCCTCGACCTGAGCAACGTGGGGCACGACTTCTCTATCGACGACGGTTTCAATCTGTTGAAGCTCACCGTGAAGGATGCCGAGAAGGACGGCTCGCTCACTTACCTCGTCTCGACCTATAACCCCTACGACCAGACGCTTATGGACGGACTCTATCCGGGTGGCAGAAAGGTCATCTCCTTCTCGAACATCCTCAAGCACGATGTGTTTCCGCTGGCACGCATCCTGCAATTGGTGCTGAGCAACAGCGAACAGGCGATGCGTCGCCCCGTGGAGATAGAGTTTGCCGCTACCTTGAACCATGGTCTGCGGGAGAAGAGCGGCTCTTTCTATCTGCTTCAGATACGCCCCATCGTCGACAGCAAGGAGGTGCTCGACGAAGATTTGGCACGCCTGCCCGACGAACAACTGCTGCTGCGCTCGTACAATGCCTTGGGACATGGCATCATGAACGACATCTGCGACGTGGTGTATGTGAAGACCGACCCTTACAGCGCAGCCAACAATCCCCGCATTGCCGAGGAGATTGCCGAGTTGAACCGACAGTTCCGGGAGAGCAATACGAACTACATCCTGATAGGTCCGGGCAGATGGGGCAGCAGTGACCCTTGGCTCGGCATACCGGTGAAGTGGCCGCAAATCAGCGCTGCCCGCGTCATCGTAGAAGCCGGGCTGACTAACTATCGCATTGACCCCAGCCAGGGAACGCACTTCTTCCAGAACCTTACGTCCTTCGGTGTGGGCTATTTCACCATTAATGCCTACACGGGCGACGGCGTTTACAACCAAGAGTACCTCAATGCACTGCCTGCTGTAAAAGAAACGGAGTATCTGCGGCATGTGCACGTAGATACTCCGTTGATAGTGAAGATAGATGGCAAGAAAAAGCACGGGGTAGTGCTGCGCTGAGCGCCTCCCCGCCGACTATCCTTTGCCGTACATCTTTTCGTAATAATGCTGGTAATCGCCGCTGGTTACTTCGGCTACCCATGCCTGATTGTCAAGGTACCATTCGATGGTCTTCACAATACCCACCTCGAACTTGGTTTCGGGGTACCAGCCCAAAGCACTGGTAATCTTGGTCGGGTCGATGGCGTAGCGCTGGTCATGTCCCAAACGGTCTTTGACGAAGGTGATCAGCTCTTCGTTTATCCAGTCGATGGCGATTTGTCCGTCGGCATCCTTCTCCTTCTTCTTTAATACTTGGCGGTGAGCCGGCTTCTCTGCCATCAGGCGGTGAATGGTAGCGATGGTCAGCTTCACAATTTCGAGATTGGTCTTTTCGTTGTGCCCGCCGACGTTGTACACTTCGCCCTCCTTGCCGTTGCGTACCACCAGGTCGATGGCTTTGCAGTGGTCTTCCACATAGAGCCAGTCGCGCACGTTGCTGCCGTCGCCGTAGACGGGCAGCTTCTTGCCTTCGAGTATATTCTTGATGATGAGCGGAATCAGCTTCTCGGGGAAATGATACGGCCCGTAGTTGTTGGAGCAGCGGGTGATGCTGACCGGCATCTTGTAGGTGTCGTGATAAGCCATCACAAACAGGTCGGCGCTGGTCTTCGAGGCGCTGTACGGGCTGTGCGGACAGAGCGGGGTCTCTTCGGTGAAGTACCCTTCGGCGCCCAGCGAGCCATACACTTCATCGGTCGATACCTGATGGAAGCGCACTCCTTTGAGCCATTTGGGGTAGCCGTTGGTGTCTTTGCCCGTGACCCATGCGCGACGGGCGGCATCAAGCAGGTTCTGCGTGCCCAGAATATTGGTGGTGAGGAAGAACTGCGGATTCTCAATACTGCGGTCGACATGACTCTCGGCGGCGAAGTTCACCACATAATCGAACTTGAACTTGGCAAACAGCTCGTCAGCCAACGTGCGGTCGCAGATGTCTCCTTTCACGAAGATGCACCGTTCGTCGTCGATGTCTTTGGCAATGGTACCCAGATTGCCGGCATAGGTCAATGCGTCGAGTATCACCACCTGAACATCATCATGCTCGGACAGTACATATTTAATATAGTTGGCTCCGATAAATCCGGCAGCGCCGGTTACAAGATAAGTTTTCATCAAATTGAATGTATAAGTATTATAATAATGGTTATATCCTTAATGAGACTTGGCAAGCTCTATCAGGTACTTGCCGTATTCGGTTTTTGCCAGTTGCATGCCCAAAGCAGCCAGTTGGGGCGTATCTATCCAGCCGTTGCGCCAGGCAATCTCTTCGATGCAGCTGACGTAGAATCCCTGTCGGTTCTGAATGGTGGCAATGAAGTTGGATGCCTCGAGTAGGCTGTCGCAGTTGCCGGTATCAAGCCATGCAAAGCCGCGACCGAAGAGTTCGACTTTCAGTGTTCCCTCTTCTAAGTAGATTCGGTTGAGATCGGTGATTTCGTATTCCCCACGGGCGGATGGTTGCAGATTAGCCGCTTTTCGGGTGACGGTGGCATCGTAAAAGTAGAGACCGGGTACGGCGTAGTTGCTTTTGGGTGTTTCCGGCTTCTCTTCCAGCGAGAGCACGCGTCCTTCGGCATCGAACTCTACCACTCCGTAGGCGCGCGGGTCTTTTACATAATAGCCGAAGATGCAGGCTCCTTCCGTCAGTGCAGCGGCACGTTGCAGCATGGCGGAGAACTTTTGTCCATAGAACATATTATCGCCCAGAATGAGGCATCCGGGTTCTCCGTCCAGGAAGTCGGCTCCCAGTACAAATGCCTGTGCCAGTCCGTTGGGCGTCTCCTGTATTTTGTAGGAGAATGACATACCCAGCGACTCTCCGGTACCCAGCAACTCGCGAAACATGGGAAGGTCACGAGGGGTAGAGATAATCAACACCTCACGGATACCTGCCAGCATCAGGGTAGAGAGCGGGTAGTATATCATCGGTTTATCATACACCGGCATAATTTGTTTGGAAATAGCTTTAGACAGTGGATATAGGCGGGTTGCACTACCTCCTGCAAGAATAATACCTTTCATCTTTGACTTTGTTAATTAGACTTTAGCGCTGCAAAAGTCCAAATAAATGACGAATTGGCAAAGCATTGAAAGAAAAATTATACGTACCATTTTAAATTTCATTACTTTTGCGACCAAGAATAATTAAAATACCTCAAAAAGCAATAAGTATGGATACCAATAAAATTGTAGGAGAAAAGATAAAATCACTGCGCGAAAGTCAAAGCATCAGTATGAACGAAATGAGTGCACGTTCGGGACTGGCTGTCGAGCAGATTGAACGCATCGAAAACAATATTGATCTGCCGTCGCTGGCGCCGCTCATCAAGATTGCCCGCGTGCTGGGGGTACGGCTGGGCACATTCCTCGACGATCAGGAAGAAACAGGACCGGTGGTCTGCCGCAAGTCGGAAGCCTCGGACACTATTAGCTTCTCCAACAATGCCATTCGGTCGCGCAAACACATGGAATACCATTCACTCTCCAAGTCGAAAGCCGACAGACACATGGAACCTTTTATCATAGATGTAACCCCCACCGAAGATGAGTCGTTTGTGCTCTCTTCGCACGAAGGGGAGGAGTTTATCATGGTCATGGAAGGAACTATGGAGATCAGCTATGGCAAACACACCTACCTGCTGGAGGAGGGAGACAGCATCTATTATGATTCCATCGTGCCGCATCATGTGCATGCTTTCGAAGGAAAAGCAGCCAAGATACTGGCAGTTATCTATACCCCCGTTTAATTCAAATGCAACTATCGGAACGTACGCTCGGCGGATGGCTTGAGCATTGGGCGGAGACCACGCCCGACAAGGAATTTCTGGTCTACTCCGACCGCAACTTGCGGTTTACCTGGAAGCAGTTTAACCGACGTGTAGACGATATGGCGAAAGGTCTTGTGGCTATCGGCGTGGAGCGCGGCACACACGTGGGATTGTGGGCAGCCAATGTGCCCGACTGGCTCACCATTCTTTATGCCTGTGCCAAGATTGGTGCCGTGGCTGTGACCGTCAATACCAGTTACAAGCAGACTGAGTTGGAATACCTGTGCGAGAACTCAGACATGCACACGCTGTGCATCGTCAACGGCGAAAAAGACAGTGACTTTGTGCAGATGACCAACGCCATGCTGCCCGAGCTGAAAAGCTGTCAGCGCGGACACCTGAAGAGCGAACGCTTCCCGTACATGAAGAATGTGGTTTACGTGGGACAGGAAAAACACCGCGGCATGTACAATACTGCCGAATTGCTGTTGCTGGGCGACAACATTGAAGATGACCACTTGTACCGTCTCAAGTCTCTGGTGAACTGTCACGATGTGGTGAATATGCAGTACACCTCGGGCACTACCGGTTTCCCCAAAGGGGTGATGCTTACCCATTACAACATAGCCAACAACGGCTTCCTGACAGGCGAACACATGCAGTTCACGTCGGCAGACAAGCTTTGTGTATGCGTACCGCTGTTTCACTGCTTCGGGGTGGTGCTTGCCTCGATGAATGTGCTGACGCACGGCTGCACACAGGTCATGGTGGAACGTTTCAACCCGCTGCTGGTGTTGGCATCCATACACAAGGAGCGTTGTACGGCGCTTTACGGCGTACCGACGATGTTCATTGCCGAACTGAATCATCCCATGTTCGACCTGTTCGATATGTCGAGCTTGCGCACCGGCATCATGGCAGGGTCGCTTTGTCCCGTTGAGCTGATGCGGCAGGTGCAGGAGAAGATGTTTATGAAGGTGACCAGCGTGTACGGACTGACCGAGACATCGCCGGGCATGACGCAGACGCGCATCGACGACGCATTCGAGGTGCGATGCAACACCGTGGGGAGCAACTATGAGTTGACCGACGTGCGCGTGCTCGACCCCGAAACGGGCGAAGAGTGTCCCGTGGGCGTACAGGGTGAGATGTGTTGCCGCGGTTACAACGTGATGAAAGGGTATTATAAGAATCCGCAGGCTACTGCCGAAGTGATAGATGCCAACGGCTTCCTTCACTCGGGCGACCTGGGTATCAAGGACGAAGCGGGCAACTACCGCATCACCGGACGCATCAAGGATATGATTATACGTGGAGGGGAAAACATCTATCCCCGCGAAATTGAGGAGTATCTCTATCACCTCGAAGGAGTGAAGGATGTGCAGGTGGCAGGTGTTCCGTCTCCCAAATACGGAGAGGCTGTGGGCGCGTTCATCATCTTGAAGGATGGCGCCGACTTGCAGGAGTCGGATGTGCGCGACTTCTGCATGGGCAAGATTGCCCGCTATAAGATTCCCAAGTATGTCTTCTTTGTCGACGAATATCCCATGACGGGTAGCGGCAAGATACAGAAGTTCAAACTCAAGGAGCTGAGCCTCCAGCTCAGCCGGGAACGGGGAATAGAAATCATCTAATATAATTAAGGTATGACACATCGGCTCAACACCAACAAACAGTTTATGATCGGTAACGGCATCCTGGCTTTTGCCGTCATTATTGTCGTGGTTATCTTTGTCTACATGAGCATGCGGGTGCAGCAGCAGAAGAAGGACGAACGCATCTTCTCCGAGACATACACCTTTACGCTGGGGCAGGGCTTTGCCGGCGATTCGGTTCGCCTGCTGCTTAACGACAGTGTGCTTGCCGACCGCTGCATCGGGCATGTGCCTTTCAGCATCGAGGTCAAACGCTTTGCCGAACACAGCTCCCTGTTCATTGTGGATGCCGCAACAGACCAACTCTCACTGTTCGAACTGAGTGAGAAAGGTGGTACGTATCAGTTCGAGAAAGAGAATGGAGAGGTGAAGCTGTTGCCGCAGTAGCGCCTCTAAAAAAGTATTAAACATGATGGAATCAACAACTTGTAAACTGCAAACGCTGCGTTACAGCGATGCGAAAACTTATCTGGTGGCACTGCTCTTTATTGCCGGTAATGTGCTGTTGCCGCAACTGTGCCACCTGCTGCCCAATGGCGGATTCATCTTCCTGCCTATCTACTTCTTTACCTTGGTAGGAGCATATCGGTACGGCTGGAAGGCGGGATTGGTGGTGGCAGTCTGCTCCCCGCTCATCAACTCCTTGCTGTTTGGCATGCCTGCCCTGGGCGTGTTGCCTGCCATCCTGATGAAGTCAGTTCTGTTGGCGCTCTGTGCCGGTCTGGCAGCATCTTACTTCAAGCGGGTCTCCATTCCGCTGCTGATAGGGGTGGTTGTCGCTTACCAATTGGTGGGTACGCTGGGCGAATGGGCGTTGAGCGGTGACTTCATGCTTGCCATCCAAGACTTCCGAATGGCAATACCGGGCATGCTGTTGCAGGTAGTGGGCGGCTATTGGGTAATCCGCATGTAGCTTGCCGAGATGACGCGAGATAAGCCCATGAACGACGAAAACATACATATCGGATTGCTCCTGAAGCAGCTCTTCCGCTACTGGAAGATATACGTGACTGTCGGCGTTGTCTGTCTGACGGCGGCTGTTTGTTTCCTCCTCCTCACCCCCCAGGAATATGAGTTTACTGCCCGGATGCAGCTCATTCAAGACCAGCAAGGCATCATGTCCGAGGTGAAGATGTTGAAGAACAGCAGCATCGGTGCCTTGTTGGGAGGCAGCGGCAGCGGGATGAATACCGAAGACGAGCTGATAGTGCTTCAGTCGCGCACCGCCATGCGGGCTGCCATCCGGCAAACGGATTATCAGGTGGAGGTCAGACAACGACGCGGCTTCAAGAAGGTATTGCGCTATGGAGCGGATAATCCGATCCGCATCCTCTTTCCGGAGCAGTTGCTCGACACCCTCAGCCGACCGGTAAAGATGACGCTGACGCTCAAGGACGGAGTGGTCAGGCGCGTCACTGCCAAGTCCGAACTGTTCAGCCGGGTAACGGCGGAGCACCTTTCGTTGCCGTGCAGGATAGAGCTGCCGATAGGTACGCCGGTTGTTGCATCGAACGGAAACGAGGCGCTGCTTGCCGGCGAACAGACGCTCTTCGTGACCGTCACGCCCTTGCAGACACTGTATGAAGCCTTGCAGAAAGAGATTGTCGTCAAGCCGGAAGTAACCCTGTCGGACATCATTCAGCTGCGGATAGACAATGAATCCAAACAGCGCGGGTGCGACTTCCTGAATGCGCTGATTGCGGCGTATAACCACTACTCGCGCGGGGTGAAGGTACAGGAAGCCAATCTGAATGCCCGCTTCGTGAAAGAGCGATTGGACACCGTGACCGTCGAACTCGCTTACCTGGAGCATCAGATAGAGAAGTACAAACGTTTCAACAACATTCCCGACCCCACACTCTATGCCCAAGCCACCATGACGGAATCGCGTCAGTTGGAGAAAACCATGCTGGAGGCGGAAGCACGCCTGAAGATGCTCGACTATGTGGCGACATACATGCGGCACCCCGAGAACGAATATGCTTCGGTGCCGATTGTGGACGGAGTGGGCGAGAAAACTATTCTGCTCTACAACCAGCTCATCCTCGACCGGCAGCGCCTGTTGCTCTCTTCCGAACAGACCAACCCGGCACTGATACTGGTCGACAAGCAGTTGTCCGAGCAACGCAAGATGCTGATTGAGACAATCACGGCTTCTCAGAAAAGCATCCGCGCCGGTCTGGAAGCCATCAACCAAAAGAACTATACCTTCAATGCCCAGCTGGATGCGCTGCCCACACAAGAGCGGGAATACATAGAAATGAAGCGCCAGCAGAAGATAAAGGAGACCATCTACCTCTTCCTGATGCAGAAGCTTCAGGAGAAAGAGCTGGTCAACTCGCCCGACGAGCAGGCTGCCCGGGTGGTAGATGCCGCTTACGCTTCGGCGAAGCCGGTCTATCCCGGGAAGCTGATGGTGTTGACCATCGCACTGATAGCGGCATGTCTATTGTCATTGATAACGATAGGAATACACGTATCCGTACACAAACAGCGATGAAAAGATTGTCCTCATTGGTCATCTCCCGGAATCATCTCTTCTTTGTCTTTCTGGTGGCGGGCTACATCTTTGATGTCTTGCTGTACGATTTCATGGGCTTCACCGCAGCCGACGAGCTGATGGCGCTGTTCCTGATTCCCTTTGCCGGCTTGGTGGTCTATGAACGACGGAACACCAGAGAGCTGCTGCCCCTGCTTGTGGTGGGCGCTGTTTTTGCCTTCTACACCGGCTATTCCCTGCTGATTCGTTCCAATGTTTGGCAAGCCGTCCTGAAAGATTTGCTCATTCAGATAAAGCCCTTCCTCGGATTCTTCTGTACCTACCTGATAGCGCCGTCGTTCACCGCGCAGCAAAAGCGCTTTGTCGTGATGATGTGCCTGGCAACCAGTCTGTTGATGCTCTACGTCGGTCTCTCCGGAAGCATCTTCTACTACTTCGGTCACGAATCCTATTTTGCCAAAACCATGGTCGCCACCACCTTCCTGTGCCTGTACTGCTGCTCGGACAGGTGGGAAGATTTGGCAATCCTGTTGCTGATACTGAGCATCGGGCTGTTCTCCACCCGCGCCAAGTTCTACGGCTTTTGGGGAATCACGTGCTTTCTGTTGCTCCTTTACAAGACAGGGTTCTTCAACCCATCGGGACGAGATACGCTACTCAACGGGACGAGATGCGCTACTCAACAGGACGAGATACGCTACTCAACGGGACGAGATGCGTTACTCAACGGGACGAGATGCGCTACTCAACAGGACGAGATACGCTACTCAACGGGACGAGATACGCTACTCAGCGAAACGAGTAGCGCAACCCGTCGGGTAAAGGGTACAGACCGCTTCTGGCTCGGTCTGACAGGCATCCTGTTCGCCGTTTGCGGGCTGTGCCTGATACTCTGGCTGGGCAAGGATAAGCTGATGCTGTACTACATAGACGGGATGGTCAACTCCCGGGAGATGTGGAGCCGCCCTGCCATCCTGCTGACTGCTTTGTCTGTCTTTACGGACTACATCCCGTTCGGCAGCGGATTGGCAAGCTTTGCCTCTTTCGTTTCGGGAGAGTACTATTCGCCCATTTATGCGAAGTACGGCATCGACCACCTCTGGGGCATCTCCAGAGAGAACTATGCCTACATTGCCGATGCCTACTATCCGGTGTTGGCACAGTTTGGCTTTGTCGGGCTGGGGCTGTATCTCTATTTCTGGATATGGGTTGTCCGCAAGAGCTTGCGACTGAAAGCCGCGGGGTATGCCAAAGAGGCTGTTCTGGTGTGGCTCTCTGTCATCTTCTTTGCCATCGAAGGGGTTGCCGATGCCACGTTTACCCACAACAGAGGCTTCTTTATCTTATTGGTCACTGCCATGACATTGGCTAAATGCAGGAACGAATCATGCAAAAAGGCAGAGGAAAAGATTTCTTAAAGAACATCCTTATCTATGGGATAGGCAATATCGGCTCCAAGCTGATCAGCTTCCTGCTGGTGCCTCTTTACACCTATTACGTGGCGCCCGAAGCGTTTGGCATGTACGATGTGTATGTGGGTCTCATCTACCTGTTCATCCCCGTGCTGACGTTTGATTTCCGCGACGGAACCTTTCGGCTGCTGTTGGGCGAGCGCAGCGAAGAGCGTCGGAAAGCGCTCATCACCTATACCTACCGCATCATCGGGCGAAACGTGCTGGTTGCTTCCGCCGCCTACGCTTTGCTGCTGATACTCTTCCCGTTCGACTATGCGTTAGAGGCTTACGGCATGTTGCTGGTCTTCTCGGTGTACGAGGTGCATACGCAGATACTGCGCGGCATCGACCGGAACAAAGACTATGTGTCTGCCGGCATCCTGAGCACCTTGCTCACCGGACTGTTCAGCCTTGTCTTCATCGTCTGGCTCGGGTGGGGGGTAAGGGGCATCTTTGTCTCCAATATGGTTGCGCGCATGGTCACGCTGGCTTGGATAGAATGGCGCATTCCGCTCTTCCGCACCTACCTGACAAGGGGGCTGCACGACCATGAGACGCGCCGTTCGCTCTTGCGCTACTCGCTGCCGATACTGCCCAATGTGCTTTGCTGGTGGATACTCTCCATGTCCGACCGGCTGTTCATCCTGCACTATCTGGGCAGCGAAGCCAACGGCATCTATGCCGTAGCCAATAAACTGTCGCTCATGCTGAGCACCTTCTCCATGATATTCTATCAGGCTTGGCAGGACACTGCCATCCGTCAATACGACTCCGCAGACCGGAACCACTTTTTCAGTCGCATCTTTAATCTCTACATGCTGGGCTTGGGCACGTTGCTGGTGGTGTGCGCCGTCGGCTTGAAGATTGTGTGGCGGTGGATCATTGATGCCGATTATGAAGCCAGCCTCTACTATGTCTATCCCTGCCTCTTGACGGTGTTCTTTTATGCCTTGTCGGCGTTCCTCGATTTGGGCTATCAATGTTCCAGGCAAACCCGCAAAATGATGCCGTCCATCCTGCTGGCTACGAGCATCAACCTCCTCCTCAATTGGGTGCTTGTGCTTCATTGGGGACTGCCGGGCATCATTGTCGCTTCGGTCTTGTCCTACCTGTTTCTCTTTGTCTATCGCATCTTCGACACCCGACAATTCTTTCGCATCGAATGGAAGGCGCCCGCTTTCCTCTCTTTGGGCATTATGGCGACGGGCAGCGTGGTTTATTACGGTGTCAGGAACCGGATCGGGTTGTGTCTGTTCCTTGCCGTGCTGTTGGGCACCTGCTGGTGCTTCCTGCCCGGTGAAATGAAAGCGATGGTACGTAAAACGTTCAGGCATGAAAAGGAATAAGGTACTCTATATCTGTACGGAGCAGGCAGCAGGGATGGTTCCTTATGCCGCGCAGATTGTACAAACCATGTCCGGTTCGTCGGAGTGCGAGGTCTATGTCCTGTATGCGGTTGACCGTACCGACTGTTACAAAGAGGTGTTGCCCCGCACGGTGACCTGTTATCGTTACCTCATTCCCGGGAACAAGGCGGCAAGGCTGCGCTACAAGTTAGCGCCGCTGGCTTTGGTGCGCCGAATCGGACACATCTGCCGTACACACGCCATCACTCACATCCATTTGCTGACGGTCGATTACGTGCTGGCGTTCTTTGTCGGAAGGCTTCGGAGGTATGCCACGCTCATTGCTACGGTGCATGATGTCTGTCCGCACGAAACAAAACTTTCTCTTTATGAAAGTGCGACCAACCGCTGCATCTACCGGCAATGTCTGACTATCCGGCGAAAGGCGGATGTGCTGGTCACGAACGACCTTACCCAGCAGCGCCTCCTGCGGCAGCTGTACTGTTCGGGGCATCATGGGTCTCGGCAGTATGCCGTCGAGTATCATGCTTTCCCGACATTGGTCACCGCTTCGATGAGGCAGACCGAAGAGATGCCCCCTGAAATGGCAGGGATAGCGGATTACATCCTCTTCTTCGGTACGATTCATCTCTACAAGGGAGTGGACTATCTATATCGGGCATACCGGCAAAGTCCTGTTCGACACCAGACCCGTTTGGTGCTTGCCGGAAAAGGGCAGACCTCCTTTTCGCACGCCGCCGACGCGGAGCGTGACGGCGTTGTCCGAATCAATCGTTTCATTGCCGATGCGGAGGTGGCTTATCTCTATCGACATGCCCGTTGCGTGGTCTATCCGTACACCTCTGTCACCCAAACCGGCGTCTTGTCATTGGCTTACTATTTTGGCACGCCCCTGATTGTAACCGACATCGGCTGCTTCCGGGAGCAGGTGGCGGACGGAGAGACCGGCTTGCGCTGTCCGCCTCGTGACGCAGACGCGTTGCGGCGTTGTCTGGAAATCGTGACAACCGACCACTTCGACCGCGAACGGATGCGGCAGGCGCAGCTTGCCTGCTACGAACGGCTCTATTGTCCGCAACAGCTCATGAAAGCGCTGGAGCATATCTATTTGAAACATCGTCATGAAGATACTCATCGTCAATAAATTCCTCTATGAGCGCGGCGGTGCGGAGGTTCATGCCATCAACCTGGGTGAACTGCTACGTCGGCAAGGACACGAAGTGCGCTTCTACGCCATGCGGCACCCGCGGAACATCCCGGATGAGGCGGACGAACGCTTCTTTGCGGAAGAGGTTTCGTTCTTTCAATCATCCGTGACGCAGCAAGTCAGGGCTGCCTTGCGGCTCTTCGGAAACGGTATCAAGCAGCACTACACCCGGTTGTTGGATGAGTTTCAACCCGATGTGGTGCACCTGCACAATGTACATTCCTACCTCGCTCCGAGTGTGGCTAAGCTGGCGCACGAACGGGGACGGAAGGTGGTATGGACAATGCACGACTACAAGCAGCTGTGCCCCTCCTATCTGTGCTTGCGCAACGGCGCCGTTTGCGAGCGGTGCTTCACCGATAAGTGGAATGTGGTTCGCCATCGCTGCATGAAGCAATCGCTGGCTGCCAGCCTGCTCGCTTATGCCGAAGCACGGTATTGGAGCCGGGAGAAGTTGCTCCGCTGGACTGATGCGTTTATTTGTCCGGGCAGCTTCCTCGCCGACAAGCTGCGGCAAGAGGGATACACGCCGGAGAAACTGTACGTGGTCGGCAATTTCATCAGCCGTGAGAAAGCTGAATGTTTCCATCGCATCGCGCCGGAACGGCAGGAACAGGCTTATGCTTACATCGGCAGACTCTCGGAGGAGAAAGGCATCGAACAGCTGCTTCGGGCTGCCGTCGGGCTGCCTTATAAGTTGTATGTAACCGGAAGCGGTCCTATGGAAGAGCGTTTGAAACGCCAGTACGCATCGGAAAACATCGTCTTTACCGGTCATTTGTCAGCCGAAGAGGTGGTGCGTTTGCTGAAGCAGGTGCGCTTCTCCGTCATGCCTTCCGTCTGTTACGAAAACAATCCGCTGGGCGTGATCGAATCGCTCTGTTGCGGCACTCCCGTACTGGGCAGACGCATCGGGGGAATACCCGAACTGTTGGATACGAGCGCATACAACCGCGCCTTTACCGGCGATGATGAGTTGGCATCGGCCATCGAAGGCATGTTTGCCGATGCTGTGCATGTAAACAGAGAACAACTATCTGTTCGCTCGAACGCGCTCTTCTCGGAAGAGACGTACTACAAGCAATGGATGTATATAATAAAATCGTTATGATGAAAATTGTAGTAACAGGAACCCGTGGCATCCCTCATATACAGGGCGGTGTGGAAATGCACTGCCAGGAATTGTATCCGCGCATTGTGGATGCCTATACCAAAGTCACCGTGGTGCGTCGTCGCGCTTATGCCGCTACACCGGTTGTCGATATTTTCGAAGGTGTAGAGATAAAAGACTTTGCCGCACCGCGCAGTCAGTCATTAGAAGCCATTGTGCATACCTTTTGTGGCGTTCTGTATGCCAAGTGGGTAAAGGCGGACATTGTGCACATACACGCCGTTGGTCCCGGACTGATGGTGCCGCTGGCACGTCTGCTGAGGATGAAGGTGGTGTTTACGCACCATGGCGAAGATTACAACCGTGCCAAGTGGGGCTGGTTGGCGCGCTGTCTGTTGCGGCTGGGCGAACGGCTGGCTGTGCGATATGCCCACCGCGTGATTGTCATCTCAGATGTCTTACTGGAAGAGATGAAACGCAAATATCCCCGACAGACACACCTCGCACTGATTCCCAATGGCGTACAAATCCGTCAGTCCGAAGAAAGCAAGGGAGATGACAGGGAGATACTCAAGCAATGGTCGCTGGTGCCGCAGAATTACATCCTGTCGGTGGGACGCATTGTCGAGGAGAAAGGATTCGACCGGTTGGCACAGGCATTTATAGAGGTGGCTCCCAAGTTCTTGAAATTGGTGATAGCCGGCGGCATTGCCAAAAACGACCGTTATACGGATAAGCTTCGAACCATCTGCCGGAAAGACGACCGCATCGTGATGACCGGCGCCGTCGGGCACGACAAGTTGGTTCCGCTCTACCGGTATGCCCGCCTGTTCGTATTGCCTTCTCTGCACGAAGGACTGCCCATCGCTTTGCTGGAGGCAATGGCTTACAAGTGTCCGGTATTGGTGAGCGACATTCCCGCGCACCGGGCGATGAAATTGCCCGACGGCAGCTACTTTGCCGGTAAAGCCCCCGACGCATTGGTGAAAGCGTTGCACAAACGGCTGGCACAGGGCGCTTTGAAACGGGTCGCTTACGACATGTCGACTTACAATTGGCGCAATATCGCCACGCAAACAAAGAACATATACGAAGATTTGTGTCATGGAACTACCGAAGGCGTTTATACGGAATATCGGAACCTTATTGGGCGAGACTGAGTGCCGCCGACTGCTCGAAGCGCTGGAGGCGGAGCGGACTTGCAGCATCAGAATGAATCCGGTTAAAAGTGAAGGATTGGAGGCGATTCCCGATAGTTCGTTGTCCGTTGTCCCTTGGTGCACTTCCGGGTTCAGCCTCTCCAACCGACCGGCATTCACTTTTGATCCGCTGCTGCATGCCGGGGTTTACTATGTGCAGGAGGCTTCGTCCATGTTTCTGGAGCAGGCGCTGAAGCAGTATGTGTCATCGCCGGTTACGATGCTCGACCTTTGTGCGGCGCCGGGCGGCAAGTCTACGCATGCCCGAAGCCTCTTGCCCGACGGTAGCCTGTTGGTAGCCAACGAGGTCAATCGCAGTCGCGCACAGATATTGGCAGAGAACCTCACCAAGTGGGGGCATCCCGACGTAGCCGTGACCAACAATGACCCTGCCGATTTCTCCCGCCTGCCTGCTTTCTTCGACGTGATACTGACCGACGTGCCCTGCTCGGGCGAAGGGATGTTCCGCAAAGACCCTGTTGCCGTGCAGGAGTGGAGCGAAGCCAACGTGGAGCTGTGCCGTCAGCGGCAACGGCGCATCGTGGCGGCTGTGTGGCAATCGTTGAAACCGGGCGGACTGCTGATTTACAGTACCTGTACCTACAACACCGAGGAGAACGAAGAGAATGTGCGCTGGATACGTGATGAGCTGGGCGCCGACGTGCTCTCTCTGGATGTTCCCGCCGAGTGGCACGTCACCGGCAATCTGCTTGCCGGCGAATCGTTTCCCGTCTATCGCTTTCTGCCGCACAAGACCAAAGGGGAGGGGTTCTTCCTTGCGGTGCTGCAAAAAGCAGGAGATATGGAAAAGGAAGAGTTGAAAGGTGTAAATGGGGGAAAAGAAAAGAAAAAGAAAAATGTGGGAGGGGGAGGGAGACCCGGTGCATCGCTCTCTCAGATCGCTTCCGATTGGCTACTCGCCCCGGACGAGTATGAGCTGGAGCAAATCAATGATCGCCTCATTGCGCTGCCCCGCTGCCACTTGTCGGCGCTTGCCGCCATCCGCCGCTCGCTCCGCGTGGTGCAGGCGGGTGTTGCCGTGGGCGAGCAGAAAGGAAGAGACCTCATTCCCGCTCATGCACTCGCCATGAGCCGCATCCTTCGCCGTGATGCTTTTGCACAAGCGGCGCTGACCTACGAACAAGCCATCGCCTACCTGCGCCGCGAAGCCATCGTGCTCCCTGCCGAGACGCCGCGCGGCTACGTGTTGCTTACTTATCAGGACGTGCCGTTGGGATTTGTCAAGCACATTGGTAACCGAGCCAACAACCTCTATCCGCCGGAGTGGCGGATAAGAAGTCAGGCTTAGGATTACAGCGTCGTCACCTTTCCCATAAAGAGGATAGCGCCCGTGCTGTATTCCTTGATGAAGAAAGCAAACGGGCGGTCGGCGTAGAACTGTACCGGCTCGCCGGGACCTACCGAGGTGACGCCCACTCCTGCCACGGTCACAGCCGCCGCCTCTGTCCCCTCCTCGTCGACGTTGACGTAGGTGAGCTGTTTGAGTATGTTCAAGAAGAGCGGTTGCGCTGCCATCTTGGAGAAGTCTGCTTTGAGCGGGTCGAAAGCCTCTTTCATGCCCAACGCACGCATGTCTTCGTTCAGCTCTTTTTCATACTCCAGCTTGAAGCGCGGCAGTTTCAGGTCTACGGGATGGCTGAAGAATCGTGCCTCGTTCCATCGCTCGGCGTCCAGCGCCGCGATGCACTCGTCGAGCGACCGCCCTTTTTCCGGCAGCATCACCACCATGCTGAATGCGCCGTTTCCGTATGGCAGATTGACCATCGTCAGGTCGTCGTCTGCGTAATAGGTGAAATCATTTGCCTGATGCATCATATTGACGGTCGACTGCGTGCCGTCGGCATTCGTGAACGGCTCCTCCCGCGTGTCGCTCTTCTTAAACTGATGTTTCCATATCCCTTTGAAGTAGAGTGCATTGATGAGGTACATACGTGCATTTTCCGAAATCTCTTGCAGCACCTTTTTGATGAGACCGTTGGTGTTGTCGGCACACCAGCGGTTGATGGTGCCGACGGCATCGGGAGAGTTGAAGTCGAGTTCGCTCACTTGTGCGCGGTACATCTGCTTGTTTACATGGATGAAATCGTCGTACACATCGAACCCCTCCTTGAGCCAGATGGAGTTGGCAATGGCAAGCCGGGTGGTATTGTCCAGATCGAGCAGGGCGTCGACTAACTTCTTGTGGTAGCTGTTCATGTCGTCAATTGTGTAGGTGTCGGCATAGAAACCCAGCGCATTGAGCATCTCGGCAAGGGTGTTGCCGTCGGCGCCGTTGGCTACCATCGAGAGGCAGAGAGAGACACTGAGGGGAGAAACGAAGAAGTTGGTTTTTGGCGTTTCCGATGCGTTTACCTGACGAAAGAAATTGAATGCAAAGTGGGTACTTGCATCCATCAGTCCCTGTTCGGTGCGGGTGAGCACGATGTCTACCCGCTCTTTGGGCTGCTCTGTTTCATTTTCATTGTTTTGACAGGCTGTCGGGAGGATAAGCATTAGGAGCGTGCCGAGTGCGGCAAAATACTTGCTGACTGATTGCATAATAATTAGGTATTAGTGAATATTCTTTTGATAATAAACACTGAAAAGAAAGCATTACTGCATGGCTGCTTCTTTATTTAGTGCGCTTTCTTTATGCGCTGCTAACGATGGTTGGGGCTATTCAATAACTCTTCCAACTTCAATACCTCGTCGCGGTATTGCGCCGCTTCGATAAAGTCTAATCGTTTGGCTGCTTCCTGCATCAGCTTGCGGGTATGGGCGATGCTCTTCTCCAACTGCGGACGCGACATGTACTGCACCACCGGATCGGCGGCGAGGGTGGCAATCGGTTCCTGCTCCGTGTAGGGACGCGAGGGAGCGAAGGCGCTTCCCTTATTGGCATCGTTCAGCGCGGCAAACACACCGGTTCCTTTGGCTTTCACTATCTGGCGGGGTGTGATGCCGTGTTCTTCGTTGTAGTGGAGCTGCTTCTCGCGTCGGCGATTGGTCTCGTCAATCGTCAGCTGCATGCTCTCGGTGATGTGGTCGGCATACATGATGACCGTTCCGTTGACGTTGCGGGCAGCACGTCCGGCGGTCTGCGTGAGTGAGCGGTGCGAGCGCAGAAAGCCCTCCTTGTCGGCATCCAGAATGGCAACCAGCGATACTTCGGGCAGGTCAAGTCCCTCGCGCAACAAGTTGACTCCCACTAGCACATCGTACTTTCCCTCGCGCAGGTCGTTCATGATCTGCACACGCTCCAATGTCTCCACATCGCTGTGGATGTAGTTACACCTTATCTGATTATTGAGCAGGTATTCGGTCAGCTCCTCCGCCATGCGCTTGGTGAGCGTGGTGACCAGCGTGCGTTCGTCTCGTTCGATGCGAAGCTGAATCTCTTCCATCAGGTCGTCTATCTGGTTCAGGCTGGGGCGTACCTCGATAACCGGATCGAGCAAGCCCGTGGGGCGGATGACCTGATCCACCACGATGCCTTCCGAGCGCATAAGCTCGTAGTCGGCAGGCGTGGCGCTGACGTAGATGACCTGCTTGGCAAGCTGCTCAAATTCGTCGAACTTCAGCGGACGGTTGTCCATGGCGGCAGGCAGGCGGAAGCCATACTCCACCAGATTGAGCTTGCGGGCACGGTCGCCGCCATACATGGCGCGTATCTGCGGCACGCTGACGTGGCTCTCGTCGATGACAATCAGAAAATCTTCGGGAAAGAAGTCCATGAGGCAGTACGGGCGGGTGCCGGGCGATCTGCCGTCGAAGTAACGCGAGTAGTTCTCAATGCCGGCGCAGTGTCCCAGTTCGCGAATCATCTCCATGTCGTAAGTCACGCGTTCCTGCAATCGCTTGGCTTCGAGCGGGCGCCCCTGCTCTTCAAACCAGTTCACCTGTCGGTGCAGGTCGTCTTCTATCTGCTTGATGGCGCGCAGGGTGCTCTCCTTGGAGGTCATGAAGAGGTTGGCAGGATAGATCTTGTAGTCGTCGAAGGTACCCACAGTGACGCCGGTCAGCGGGTCGACCTCTTCGATGCCGTCAATCTCCTCGTCCCAGTAGCTGATGCGGAGCAGGTTGTCGGAGTAAGCCAGGTAGATGTCTACCGTGTCGCCCTTCACCCGAAAATTACCTCGTTCCAAGGTGAGGTCGTTGCGCACGTAGAGGCAATCGACCAGCCGTCGCAGCAGTACGTTGCGCGTGAAGTTCTTGCCGCGTTGCACCTCAATCACATTCTCGTAGAAGTCGGCGGGATTACCCATGCCGTAGATGCACGACACGGACGACACCACCAGCACATCTTTGCGTCCCGACAGCAGCGACGAGGTGGCAGCCAGGCGGAGCTTGTCTATCTCGTCATTGATGGCAAGGTCTTTTTCTATATACAGGTCGGATGCGGGGAGGTAGGCTTCGGGCTGGTAGTAATCGTAATACGACACGTAGTATTCTACGGCATTGTTGGGAAAGAATCCCTTGAACTCGCTGTAGAGCTGTGCCGCCAGCGTTTTGTTGTGGCTGATAACCAGCGTCGGCTTGTTGATATTCGCCACCACGTTGGCAATGGTAAACGTTTTGCCCGAGCCGGTCACGCCCAGCAAGGTCTGTGCGGGAACTCCCTGAAGGATGCCTTCGGTGAGCTGGGCGATTGCCTCGGGCTGGTCGCCGGTAGGCTGATAAGCAGATGTAAGTTCGAACTTATTCATAGAGGTAACCGCAACGTGGTTATTCTCCTCATTCTTTAGACACCTTTCTTCAACTCATTGAAATACTTGTCCAACCCGACGCGTGCATCTGCCAGCTTGTCTTCCCATTGCTTCACCGAGTTCTGTCCCAGGATGTCGGTAACATACTTCACCGAGATAAACGGGACGCCCTTCTCACGGCAGACAAATGCCTGCGCAAACGACTCCATATCCACCACATCGCCTTTCACGTCGCCCAGCTCGGTGAGGAAAGTGTCGCCGGTGTTGCAGGTGCCGTTTTCCGTCCATGTCTTGCAATAGCCTTTCTCTTCGAGCAGCGCCGTGGTGTCAATCTCATACTCCACACCGAGCGCGGCGGCAGCCAGCATGTCGCGGTCGATAAATTTGCGGCACACCACAATGTCGCCTACCTGTCGGTGGATAGTGCCGGCAGTGCCCAGGTTGATAACCAAGTCGGGCTTTGCCTGGTCGATGATGCCGGTGAGGTAATAGGCAGACTTCACCTTGCCTATTCCGGTACGTAGGTAGCCGATGTGTACTTCTTCCCCGTTCATAATACCGGGGAACTTCAATTCAGTAAATTCGCCTTGTACGGCGTAGGTGACTAAAATCTTCATACGTATGTACTATTACTATTTTTGCTTGCAAATTAACGCAGTTTTTCTCACATACCGTTCACTTCCGTCCGAAATCTGTGCCGAACTGCCTATTTATCAGCTATTCCGCTCCTCTGTTTTCTCATCTGAATAATCATTCGTAATTTTGCGGCATGAAAAATATCGCCGTATTACTTTCCGGCGGGGTCGACAGTTCGGTCGTCGTACACCTGCTTTGCGAACAGGGCTATCGTCCGTCGCTCTTCTACATCCGCATCGGCATGGACAATGTGGACTACATGGATTGCGCTGCCGAAGAAGATTGGGAGATGTCGACCGCCATTGCCCGCAAGTACGGGCTGTCGCTGGAGATGGTCGACCTGCAACAGGAGTATTGGGAGCAGGTGGCAGCTTATGCCATCGACAAGATCCGACGCGGACTCACGCCCAACCCCGACGTGATGTGCAACAAATACATCAAGTTCGGTTGCTTCGAGCAACGGGTAGGCAAAGAGTTCGATACAACCGCCACCGGACACTACGCCTCCATCGTTCACCATGACGGAAAGACGTGGCTGGGTACCGCCGTCGACCCGGTGAAAGACCAGACCGACTTCCTGGCACAGATAGACTACCTGCAAGTCTCCAAGCTGATGTTCCCGCTGGGCGGGCTGATGAAGAGCGAAGTGCGCGACATCGCCCTGCGTGCCGCCCTGCCCACTGCCCGCAGGCGCGACAGTCAGGGCATCTGCTTCCTCGGAAAGATTAACTACAACGACTTCGTGCGCCGTTTCCTGGGCGAGCGCGACGGAGCCATCGTGGAGTTGGAAACCGGCAAACGCATCGGTACCCACCACGGCTACTGGTTCCACACCATCGGACAGCGCAAAGGGCTGGGGCTGAGCGGCGGACCGTGGTTCGTCATCCGCAAGGACATTGAGGCGAACACCATCTACGTGTCGCGCGGATACGACACCCAACTGCAATACGGTCGGGAGTTCCGGATGCACGACTTCCACTTCATCACCGCCGACCCGTGGCAGGCGGGCGAAACGGTCGACGTCACCTTCAAGATTCGGCATACGCCCGAGTTCATCAAAGGGCAGCTCACCCGCGAAGGCGACAACACGTTTCGCATCGTCTCCGCGCAAGCGCTGCAAGGCATCGCGCCCGGGCAGTTCGGTGTTGTCTACGACAGCGCCTCCCGCATCTGCGTGGGGAGCGGGGAGATTGTGTGGTAGCTCGCTAATCGAATATGGAAATCGGCTCAAATTACCCGCTCAAATAGCGATTATCGGCTCATGCTGAGCCGATAATCGGCAAAATATCCCTACTTTTGAGCCGATAAAACGAAAAAGCTATGAATCTCGAAACAGAAATGTTGCAATATTTGCACTACCATCCCCGCTCGTCGAGGGCTGAACTGGCAGAAAATCTGTCGACTACGGTAAGCCCGGCAACCCTCAAACGGACCTTATCGGAAGCTGCGGAACGCGGTATGATAGAGGTGGTGGGACGCGGTCCCGCTACCCGCTATTGCCTGACTCCACAAGCGCATATTACTATGCCGTTAAATTTGGACACCTATTTCGCTCAAGACAATAATGAACGACAAGTACAAACCGAATTCAATTTTGAACTGATAACTGACATCTTGCCCCGCGTGCAACTGTTTACCTCCGAGGAAAACGCCCGGCTGACCGCCGCACAGGAAATATTCAAAATGCACATGGACGAGATGAAGGGCAGCACCGAATACCGGAAAGAGATGGAGCGGCTGGGTATTGACCTGAGTTGGAAATCGTCTCAAATAGAGGGAAATACCTACTCGCTGTTGGAGACGGAAGAACTGCTGCGCGAAAAGAGAACGGCAGCCGGTAAAACCAGAGAGGAAGCCATCATGTTGCTCAACCACAAGGATGCGCTGGATTTTATTCTTGAAAATCCGGATTATCTCTCGGCACTCTCCGTGAGTCGCATAGAAGATATACACAGCCTGTTGATCAAAGAGCTGGGCGTAGACCGGAACATCCGCCACCGCCGCGTAGGTATCACCGGAACAAACTACCGCCCGTTGGACAATGAGTTTCAGATTCGGGAGGCGCTGGAAGACACCTGTATACTTGTCAACAACAAAGAGAATGTC
>JAISGR010000109.1 GCA_031262995.1 Prevotellaceae bacterium
GATTGTGGATGGTGGTGAGCAGGGCAGTCAACTCTTCATCTTCCATATCCACCGGAAAGAGATATTGCACCCGTTTGATGAAATCGCCCAGGATGTTCATGTAGTTGGTAAAGGCATCGTAGGGCGATTCGTAAATGCCGCGGTTCAGTGCAATGGCGCTGTTCTTGGTGGTCATGAAACGGAAGTTGTTGCTGGCTTGCAGGTAATCCCAGTCCGGTTTGATATGCCGGTCGTCGCAGATATGTACTCGTTCGGCAACGCTGTAGAGCTTGTTGAATGCTTCGCGCTGCATCACATTGCCCAGCCAGCAAGTGGTGTCGCGCTCTTCGTCGACCCATGAGATGGGGTAGGGCACGTCGATGGCAGAAACGGACTTCAGCTTGGTGATCACCTCCGTAGGGGTAGAGAAGGCGATGCCTTTCTCTTTGGCGCAGGCAGGCAATGCCTTCAGGAACTCCAGGATATTCGACGAGAGCGGTTGGGCAATACCCAGCGCCGACAGCTCCATGAAGATGTTGATCACCTGTTCTTCGGCGGGCAGTGCATTTATCCAGCCGATGTACTTGTCGGCAAAAAGCGGATAGTCGTTCCACTCGGAGTTGGAGAAGCGCAGGCTGATGTCGTCGGAGAGCTTGAAGTCGCGCAGCAGCAGCTTCAGGTTGGGAGCCTGGTTGCAGTGATACACATAGTGCGGACTCTTCCAACCCAGGATGTGCTTGGCGCCTTCGGTGAGCATCCCTTTGAAGCCCATGCTTGCCACCATGGCGCCTATCTCGTCGGAGTATATCAGGCTGGAGTTGCGGAACACTTTGGGTTGCTTGCCGAAGAGCTGCTTGATCTTGTCGGCTTGTCGCAACACCTCTTCCTTGAAGCAGTCTTCGTTTGCCAGCGAGGAGAGACCGTGCGAATAGGGTTCTGCCAGAAACTCGCAACAGCCGGTGTCATTGAGCTGGTGCAGCAAGTCGATCACTACCGGAGCATGTATCTCCAATTGCTCCAACGCCACACCCGAGATGGAGAACGCCACTTTGAATGTGCCTCCCGCCTCTTTCGCCATGTGGATGAGCGTATTCAGCGCCGGTACATACGAGCGTTCGGCAACTTCGGTGATGCCGTTCTCGTTGGCATAATCGTCGTAATAGTAGTGACTGGCGCCGATGTCGAAGAAACGGTAACGTTTCAGGTGGATAATCTGGTGTATCTCGAAATAAAGACAGATGGTTCTCATATTGAAAGATTAAAAATTTAAAATTAAGAATTAAAAATGAATGAATGGGACTTACCGGTTGATGAGTTGTTCGTAGGTGCGGCGCACTTTCCATCCCACATCTTCCCACTTGATGCCGTCGACCTCTTTCTTTCCCTCGTCGCGCAGGTACTCGTAGAGTGACGGATAGGTGCAGATGGCGTAGATGGCATCTGCCATGGCATGGATGTCCCAGTAGTCTGTCTTGATGCACTTGTCCAGAATCTCGGCGCAGCCCGACTGCTTGGAGATGATGGTGGGCACGCAGCACTGCATCGCTTCCAGCGGAGAGATGCCGAATGGCTCGGACACAGAGGGCATGATGTACACGTCACTGGCTTTCAGCATCTCGTACACTTCTTTGCCTTTCATGAAGCCGGGGAAATGAAAGCGTTCGGCAATGCCCCGTTCGGCAACCAGCCGTATCATTTGATTCATCATGTCTCCGCTGCCTGCCATCACAAAGCGGATGTCGCGGGTGCGGTGAAGCACCATGGCGGCAGCCTCGACAAAGTATTCGGGTCCCTTCTGCATGGTGATGCGACCGAGGAAGGTAACGACCTTCTCTTGGGGCTTCTTCATCGGTACGATGTCCTGTATCTCTTGCGGCAGGGGCGACACGGCGTTGTGCACGGTCGACACTTTGCGCGGGTCTTGGAAATACTTGTGAATCACCGTTTGGCGGGTCAGTTCGCTCACACACATGATGTGGTCGGCGTAGTCCATGCCGTTCTTCTCGATGGCGTAGACGGTGGGGTTGACGTTGCCGCGGCTGCGGTCGAAGTCGGTGGCATGTACGTGAATCACCAGCGGTTTGCCCGACACCTGCTTGGCGTGGATGCCTGCGGGGTAGGTGAGCCAGTCGTGCGAGTGAATGATGTCGAACTGCTGCTGCCGCGCCACCACGCCTGCCACGATGGAGTAGTTGTTTATCTCCTCCTGCAAGTTGTCGGGATAACGTCCCGAGAACTCGATGCAGCCCAGGTCGTTGGTTCGCAGATAGTTGAAATCGGCATAGATATGGTCGCGCAGGTTGTAATAGAGTTGCGGATCCATGTACGAACCGATGCGTCCGTTCACATAATCCCACGTGACATTGCGCCACACCACCGGGGTGCTGTTCATGCCGATGATGTGCAGAAAGCTTTGGTCTTCGTCTCCCCACGGCTTGGGGATGCAGAAGGTGATCTCCATATCGGGCTGTACGGACATGCCTTTGGTCAGTCCGTAACTGGCGGTGCCCAGTCCTCCCAGTATGTGTGGAGGGAACTCCCATCCGAACATTAAAACCTTCATGCGTTTGTTCCTCCTACATGATTATATTGGGACAATAGTTTCAAGATGCGCAGAATCTCCGCCACGTTCATGGCAAACGACACGGCTCCGCGTCCTGTAAAGGGCGGGTTGCCGTCGAACAACTCGGGCAGGGAGCCTACACAGTGGATGGTCAGTTCGTCTTCGATACCTATCAGGTAACGTTCGACGAAGGAGATGCCGCTGTTCTTGTAGATACGCAGATAGGCTTCCATATAGAAGCCCATGAGCCATGGCCAGGCTGTTCCCTGATGGTAAGCATAGTCGCGTTGCAGCGGAGGACCCACGTAGTTGGGGTTGTATCCGCCGCTTTTGGGGCTGAGGGTACGCAGTCCCTTGGGGGTGAGCAGCTCTTTGGTTACGATGTCGAGCACCTGCTTCTTCTGGGCGCGGTCTAAGGGGGAGTAATCGAACGCCACGGTGAATATCATGTTGGGGCGCACGCTCCAGTCCATCATGTAGCCGTCTACATAGTCGAACAGGTAGCCGTATTCATTGCGGAAAGTATCGACAAACGACTTTCCCGTTGCGTCGGCTTGTGCATCCAGCGTGTCGGCAAGCGGCAGGTTGCCTGCTTCGCGCTCCATATCGGCAACAAAGCGCAGGGCGTTATACCACAAGGCGTTCACTTCGACAATGTATCCGGTGCGCGGGGTTACGGGGCGTCCGTCGACGGTGGCATTCATCCACGTCACCGCCTTGTCGTTGCCGTTGGTGTAGAGCAGCCCGTTGTCGTGCAGGAAGAGGTTGTCGTGCTTCCGACCGCGGAAGTACTGAACGATGTCGGTCAACAGCTTGCCGTATCGCTCACGGCACTGTTCGCGCGAGGTGCTTTTGGCATATTGTTGTAATGACCACACAGCCCATAACAGCACGTCGGGATCTTCCATCTCGTATATCTTGTACAGGGAGGTCACCGTTTCTCCTGCCATGAAGTGACGGATGGCTTTCTCGGCAGTGACCATCACCTCTTCGAACTCGGAGCGTTCGTCAACGGCCAATGTCAAGCCGGGCAGGGCGACAAACATGTCGCGGGCGCGACACTTGAACCACGGGTAACCCGCCAGGATATAGTGGCAATCGTTCTGCTTGTTGTGAAACTGGTGCGCCGAGTTCTTCAGGCAGTTGTAGAAGCTGTCGCGTGGGGTGCGGTCGGCTACTTCCGCGTCGAAGAGCGTTTTCAGACGGCGGGGAGATATTTCGGAGATTCCGGCAGAGAAGACAATGCTCTCACCTTTCTTGATGTCGACCTCGAAATAGCCGGGCACGTACAGGTCTTCATTGAAATCGTAGCCCCGCTCTTGCTCTTTGGAGTATTCGATGCCCCGGTACCAGTCGGGCTGAAAATGAAACTCGTTCTTCTTGTTGAGTTGCATGAAGAGTTCGGGATAGCCCGGATACATGCAGGTCTTGATGCCGTTCTCCACCGGTTGGTAGTCGCGACCGGCGCGGCTGTTCTCGTGCGTATATTCGCGCACGCTGCGGAAGGCGAGGAAAGGACGGAAGCGGAGTGTGGTGGCAGAGTGTGCATCGAGCAGCGTATAGCGAATGAGGATGCGGTTCTCGTGGTGCACGAACAGCTTCTCCTTGCGCAGCATCACGCCGCCCACGCGGTAGGTGGTAGCGGGGATGCGTTCGCAGTCGAACTCGCGAATATACTTGTGTCCGTTGGGGCTGAATGTCCCGCCGCGGTACTTATGTAGTCCAAGATTAAATTCCGCACCATGCTGAATGACGGTTTCGTCTAAGGAAGAGAGTAAGACATGGTTCTCATCATCGAGATTCGGAACAGGTATAACCAGCAAACCGTGGTATTTGCGGGTGTTACAGTCTACGATAGTGGTGCAGTGATAGGCACCCGACTTGTTCGTCCTGAGTATTTCTCTGGGTAAAGATTCCTCCAGGTTAATCATCAGCGTTTTGTCAAATCGTAAATAACTCATAAATATATATTAATAATTAATGATTCTCTGATTCGTGGCATGATACTTAGCTGTCCGTAAGCAACAAGCGCTATTAAGTAGCGCCCAAAAATACGAATTAAAGACAATGCGCAAGATAAAAAGTTATTCTTTTTTTGTTTTTTACCTAAATTCTCCGTAGCATTGCGCGGAGTAACGAAGTTTATTAATGCAAATGAAACAGGAATTGCGTCGGATTGTTGTGTCGGCTGTGATGCCGCTCTTTCTTATTTTCATACTTTATGTAATAAAAACACTCGAAGTAGGGATGGATTGGAACTTCACCCGACTGGGAGTTTACCCGCTCGAGAAGCGCGGTGTGTTCGGCATATTTGCCCATCCGTTGGTGCATAGCTCGTGGCGGCATTTGCTGGCTAACACAATGCCGCTGTTTCTGTTGTCGTGGTGTCTGTTCTACTTCTACAGGCAGATTGCGCCCTATATCTTTTTTGCTCTTTGGATGGGGTGCGGACTGTTGACCTTCCTGATAGGCAAGCCGGGCTGGCACATCGGAGCCAGCGGCGTGATATACGGGCTTGCCTTCTTTCTGTTCTTCAGCGGCATCTTCCGCAAACACGTGCCGCTGATAGCTTTGTCGCTATTAATTACCTTTATCTATGGGGGAATGATATGGAATATGTTCCCGCAATTCGCCAAGGAGACCACCTCGTGGGAAGGTCACCTCAGCGGAGCCGTTACGGGCATCGTGTGCGCATTCGGCTTTATGCGATATGGTCCCAGTCGCCCCAATCCCTTTGCCGATGAAGCCGATGAAGAGGAAGAGGAGCATGAAGAGAAGCATGAAGCCGAAAAGGGGGAAAGCGAAAAGTGCCGTATTACCGGTTCGGACTCTCTTTCCGCCGGAAGTCTGCCGGATAGCGATACTTGTCGAGCACCACTCCCTCCTTCTGACGAACCCAAGTTGTAAATGTGCGGGTGCCTTCGTGCAGTTCGATGATGCGGGCGCCGTTGTTCAGGTGGTTGTATTCGGTATTGCCGCCGCTGAAACGTCCGTAAGCCAGCAGGATGTCATACCACAGCACGGCATAATCGTTGTCGTGGTCGTGTCCCACAAAGATACCCATCACGTCGCCGCTCTCTTTCATGGCGGTGAACATGCCGCTGTTGAGCGCCGGACTGCACACCTTCTCCATGCGTGTGCCCCGCAGAATGGCGGTGGAACTTTGTGCCGCTTCGGCAAACTCGGGCAGGGGGATATGGAAGAATGCCAGTGCGGGCAACGTATCGCCGTGATTCTCCATCTTGCTCTCCGCTGCCTGTCGGCGATACCAGTCTACCTGTTCGCCGCGGAACCAGCCATATCCTTTCACCTGATTCTTTATCGGCGAGTAGGCATTCGAATCCATGCAGTAGAGCAGGGCGGCGTCGTGTGCGGGTTTACCCGACGAAGCAATCTTCAACACATAGTCGGGCGAAAGACGGTCGCCCCGCTCGGGCAGCAGATTGCCGGGTACGGAACGGGCAACGTCGTAGAGCTGGGTGCGCGTCAGGTCTTGCTCGTCGTCGTGATTGCCGAATACAATGACAAAAGGAATGCCCCGACGGCTCACCGGTTCGAGCACCGTGCGCATGCCCGTCTCGGCAGGGCGGTTGTAGACAATGTCGCCGGTAAAAATCACCAGGTCGGGCTTTTCTGCATCGAGCACTTCGTTGATGCGTTCGATGGCAATGTCGGAGGCAGGATTGTTCACTTGGAAATGAGTGTCGGTGAACTGTGCGATTTTGAACGTACCGTCTTTGCGGAACTTTAACGCAGACTGGGCAGCTACTACGCAGGGGAGCAGCAACAAGCAACCTATCAGGAGGTTGCGCAAGTAAGAATTGGTCATCATTTCGTTATTGGTTTTTATTGATCAGAGGTTAAATAAATGATTTAAGTTATTGAGTCCTGATTGATGGGTGCAAAAATAGTTTTTTGAAGGTATATGATGCAAAAGAAGACTATTAAATAATCTTTTTTGAAAGGGTTTTATTGAATTATATCCTATTATTATTTGTAGCAATCTCTTGCTATGATTTCAGCGTTTCTATAAATCGCAATTCTTTCAAAGCCTTTTCCGTATGAAAAGAGATTTGGTCGAATAAACGGTGTGTTTTTAAGCGGATGACAGTCTCTTCGGCGGTATATGCGCCGGCTTCGTATAATGTCAATGTTTGATATATCGTGTCGTTAGCCACTGCTCCTTTTACTAAATCGTATGTATGCAGCGGATAACCACGTCGATTGCGGGTGATAAACTCCAGCCAGTCACGATCGGCTTCGGGAAAAATGCGGATAGAGAAGTTTTCGTTTGTCAACAGGGTGTCATTTACTTCGTATATATTGACGTAAGCCATCAAAGCATCTGTTCTTTTTTGCTTGATGCGTGCCCAGCGGGTAGCCTGTTCGATACTGGTTGTTGTGTAAAAGCCCGAACCGAAATCAAGAAAGCGGTCACTTACAATCAGTTCGGGTACTTCTACCTTTTGTGTACTTCCGTGATATACTATCATGAATATTGTTGTTTACGATGTTGAATATAATCTTTGATGTCGGCTACAATATATGCCTGTCCTTGCGTATGTAACACTTCGTATCCTTCCGAGAGATAGGAAAAAACATCGCATTCTTCAAAATCAGAGAGTGCTTTCGCACCACTAATCGTTCTGTCTGCCTTGTAGCTTTCCAGGCAGAAGATGACAAATTGCTGTATGGTGTGCTCTTGTGTCTTCATACCAAATCGGGAAAATACAGTTTGCCTGTCTCCTTTTCATAAGACAGCATTTCATTCAACATACAGGAGCTGTAATGCCACAGTTTGGTCTCTTCTTTTTCCAGCAAAGCATAAGTTTGCGATGTGTATAGATAATGCAATGCCTCCCGCAACGATAATTGCGGATGTTGTCGCCTGAGTTCTTCCGTGAGACCTTGTATCTTCAGCGGCAGCAAAGCATTGAATAAAGCTGTGTCCATATCGATTCATTATGAGTTAGTTCGCAAAAGTAGCGAGATTTGTGGGAACGGCATAACTTTTAGTGCGATGAGTTTCGCCTTTGATAGGCGATGCGCGGCGTTCCGTCTGCCACGTAGATGGTGCCGCAACGTTTGAATCCCTGCTTTTCGAGCAGGTGCTGCATGAGGAGGTTGTCTTGATGTGTGTCGATGCGCAGGTTTTGGCAGCGGGCGGCGCACCAGTCCAAGCAGGCTTTTCCGATGCCCGGCTGTTTGCCGTTGGTTGCCAGGCGGTGAACCACGCCGTAAGGTTCGTCGTTGAGCCAGGCGCCTTCGTATATGTGCACGTACGTGGGGTCTTCGCCTGTGATGAAACAGAAAGTGCCGAGGAGTTCGCCTTTCCTGTCGGTGCAGACAAAGCTGTGGCAGGCATCTATCTCGCTTCGGATGAGGGCTTCCGAAGGATATCCGTTCGTCCACTGGGTGGTGTTGCCCTGTGCACGCATCAGTGCGCGCGCATATTCGTAAGCCTGCATCACGGCAGGCAGGTCGCTCCACGTTGTGGAGCGTATCGTAACAGGAGTGCTGTCGCTCTTCTTTTGATTCATCTCATTCGCGATTGATAGGTCGGGATAAAGGTTTCCTCAGAACGGATAGCCGATGGCGAAGTGGAGCGCCAGTCCGTCCTTAAAGCGGGGAATGTTGTAGTATCCGCGTTTGCCAGTGTCGTAGGGGGCATGCAACGCCACGCCGCAATCGAGCCGGAACACAAGGATGTCCATGTCGTAACGCAAGCCCACGCCGGTGCCCAGCGCCAGTTGGCGGGCAAAGTGCTTCCATTGGAAGTGGGCAAGCGGGCGGTTCTTGTCTTTGCGCAGCATCCACACATTGCCGGCATCGAGAAAGAGCGCTCCGTGAAAGTCGCCCAAGAGGCGAAAGCGATACTCGATGTTGGCTTCGAAGCGCAGGTCGCCCACCTGATCGATGAAGGCATACTTGGTGTCTTGCGGCACCGTTCCGCCGGGACCGATGCTGCGCGAGGTAAACGCACGCACGCTGTTGGCGCCGCCCACGTAGAACATCTCGGTATAGGGTGCAGCGGTGGAGTTGCCGTACGACCACACCACGCCGGCTGCCACCCGTGCCGCTATCCGGTTGTTTCTGTCCATCTTATAGAGGAACCGGTACTCCGAATTGAGCTTGAGGTACTGGGCAAACGGCACGCCCCACAGTTTCTTCTCCTGCTCGTTGAACGGCTTGCCGAACGCCCGGTAGATGAGCGACGTGACGTTGCCCGCCGAGGCGACGGTGGTTTGCCACCACGTGGGATGCTCGACGCTGCGCACCGAGCTGTTGTCGTACGTGTAGGTGTACTCCATGGCGGGGATGAACTGATTGCGCAGGCTGATGTAGAGCGCGGGGTTCTGCTCCTGAATCTCTTCGAAGGCGGCAGTGGGGTCGCGCAGCACATTGAATGTCAGTCTGAAGGGGGTGAGGCTGTGTTTCTTCGTGGTCACGGGCTGGAAGTCGTAGGTCACGTTGCCGCCAAACGCCAGCAGTTTGTAGTACTTGGCGCGGTTCATCTGGTCGATATACAGGCGGAAGGTGGTAGTGGCGGGGAAGTCGTACTCGCGACTGCCCATCCGCGGAAAGAGCACCCGTGGAAAGACCAGCGACGACGATGCCCCCACCTCGTAACTGTTCATGGCAGACGAGCTGTTCTTGCCTGTCTGCCACTCGTACGAGCCGTAGAGCTTGACGTTCCATGTCTCGCCGCCGCCGAAAACGTTGTTCCGGGTCACGGTGAACGAGGCGCCGGGTCCCATCTGGTTGTTGCTCTTCACCTTCATGTTGAAATCCAGTTCGGCATCATATTTCTTGTCGAGCATGGCGGTGATGCGGATGTCGAGGGTGTCGTTGGCGAAGGTCGTGTCGCGCGGCACATAGTCCATCGCGGTGTAGTTGAAGATGCCGATGCTTGCCAGTCGTTCCTGAACGCGTGT
>JAISGR010000046.1 GCA_031262995.1 Prevotellaceae bacterium
ACACGGTCAGACCACTGGCATATTTAGAGCGGCATGGTCACTCATTTGTTAGTGGCTTGAATAGCGTTAGTCGCAGACATCGCTCTTCTAAGGCAGTAGAAGAGAGAACTGTCTCTTTATCTCCGCCCGCGAACGCACCAATGTGGAGGAGTTGAAACGGGTGGTGTACGACCGTGTGAAAGAGTTGCACGTTCAGAAATACCCGTACAACGACTTCCTCTATCAGACCTACGACGAGGCGGAAGCGTTGAATGCGTGAAGTTTTTAGTATCAACTTAATATAAAAGTATGTATCATGAATTCTAACATGGAAAAGCCCTACGTAGTAGGCATTGACATCGGCGGAACGAATACCGTCTTTGGTATCGTAGATGCTCGCGGCACTATCATAGCCTGTGATTCAATCAAGACCGGCTCATTCGAGCAGGCAGAAGATTATGTAGACGAAGTGTGCAAAAACTTGTTGGCGTTGCTCAATGCCAACGGCGGACCGGAGAAAATAAAGGGTATCGGTGTGGGCGCTCCCAACGGCAACTACTACAACGGTACCATTGAGTTTGCTCCCAACTTGCCCTGGAAAGGCATCGTCCCGCTGGCTTCCATGTTTGCAGAGCGATTGGGAATACCCACCGCGCTGACCAACGATGCCAATGCTGCCGCCATCGGTGAGATGACCTACGGTGCGGCGCGCGGCATGAAAGATTTTATCATGATTACTTTGGGCACCGGCGTAGGCAGCGGCATCGTTATCAACGGGCAGATGGTGTACGGTCACGATGGCTTTGCCGGCGAACTTGGACACGTCATTGTGCGTCGCGAGCGCGGCAGGCTCTGCGGTTGCGGTCGCAAGGGATGTCTGGAGGCTTACTGCTCTGCCACCGGCGTAGCGCGTACAGCCCGCGAGGTGTTGGCATCGCATACCGACGCAAGCCTGTTGCGCAGCATTCCTGCCGAGGACATCACCTCGAAGGATGTGTACGATGCCGCCGTCAAGGGTGACAAGCTGGCGCAGGAGATCTTCGACTTTACCGGAACCATTCTGGGCGAAGCGCTGGCAGACTTCATCGCGTTCTCCAGCCCCGAAGCAATCATACTGTTTGGCGGATTGGCAAAGTCGGGCGACTTTATCTTCAAACCCGTGCAGAAAGCCATTGACGACAACGTGCTCGCCATCTTCAAAGGGAAGACCAGGCTGTTGATGTCGGAGCTGAAAGATTCGGATGCCGCCGTACTGGGAGCCAGTGCGTTGGGTTGGGAGGTGAAAAGTTGAGAGCGCGGAAACAGTAGCTGATGATATAATTACGCGGATTTGCAGGCATCGAGAGTGCCGCAAATCCGCGTAATTCGTATGGGTGAGATAGGTTTCCCGAATCGCTCATTGGAAAGAGAACATTACTGATTCGGCGTATTTGTCCCTAATGACCGATACGGGTTTATCGGGCTTCTTACTTGATATTTGCCTCTTCCAGCCGGTAGCCGTACTTCTTGTCCGCCCGTTTCAGCAGGAGCGCCACAAACATGGAGAGGATGGCGATGCCGGTAAAGATGCACATCGGCAGCGTATAGTCGTAAGAGATAACTCCGGATATCGGGTCAACGGTTTTGCAATAGGTATTGAGCACCCAGCCTATCAGCGTAGGTATGCCCCACAGCCCGATGTTCTGAATGAAGAATATCAATGAGTAAGCGGTACCCAGCTGTCGGACGGGGAATATCTTCGCTACCGATGGCCACATGGCGGAGGGTACCAGCGAAAAGGCAATGCCCAGCACAATCATCAGCACAATAGCCACCAGCCAGTAATGAATGGAGGGGATGGCGTAGATGCAGTGCACGCCAATCAGCATGGCGGCACCCAGCAACATCATGGAGGCTGCCTTGCCGCGCTTGTCGATGATGCCGCCGAAGACCGGCGTCAGGAAGAGTGCGCCCAAGGCGGGCAATCCGGCGAAGAAGCCTGCCACCGTTTCGTCGACGCCATACTTGCTGGTCATCAGCTCGGTCGCAAACTTTTGGAAGGGGAACACACACGAGTAGAAGAGTACGCACAGCAGTGCAATCAGCCAGAAACCTTTGTTGCACAGCACATTCTTCACATCCTTGAAAGAGAACTTCTCTTCTTCCTCGTCCGAACCGACCTCTGATGCGGCAGCGCCCAATTGTTGGTCTAACTTCTTGTCCATGACGGCAAAGATGAAGAATGCCACCAAACCGCCTACCAGCAGAATCAGTCCCAGCAATACCGGTGTGGCTATGGTGAAGGCACGTGCCAACGGTATGGCGATGGCATACGCGCCCTGCGAGCCTATGCGCGCCAAGGCTACCTGCACGCCCATAGCCGTAGCTACCTCTTTTCCCTTGAACCATTTGGCGATGATCTTGGTGACGGTGATACCTGCCACTTCGGCTCCCACGCCAAAGACGGCATAGCCGGCATAAGCGATCATCACACTGCTCTGTTTGCCGAAAATTGTGCTCCCGTCGTCTGACAGATAGGTCATGGCATAGTATTCGAGCAGCGTGCCGCCCACCATCAGGATGGTAGCCAGCTTGCCTGTAAAGCGAATGCCGAAGCGGTCGAGGATCAGTCCGCCCCATATCAACATCAGGAGGAAGACGTTCAGGACGCTGTATCCGCCGGTGTAGAAGCCGAACTCGGCGCTGTCCCATCCGAGTGTGGGTTCGAGCATCGTTTTGAGTGGTGCCACTACGTCGTTCACATAATAGGCTGCCATCATGGTAAAGGCAACAATCCCCAAAGCTCCCCAGCGTGTCGCTTTCGAGTCGCTTAAATTCTTTTTCAATGTTTCAGTCATTATTCTATTGTTTTAAGTTCATCCATCTCATCGCGGGCATCAGCATTGATACAAAAAAGAGGCTGACACCTTGCGGCGTCAACCTCTTATTCGATTTCGCAGACTGTTTCATGCGGGCATTTTTACTCAGCTGTATCGGGTGTTGTGGGTATTGACTCGATAGGCAGATCTGTTTGCGGCGCATTGGTACCCATAGGTATATTCAGCGGGTTGGTGGCTTCTTCTTGCTGTGCCTGTTCCATAATGATGTCTCCCTTTTGAGTGACAGAAGGTACAGTCCATGCCGAGATTACGCTTGCTACTACCATGATGGCAGCCAGTGTCCAAGTTGTTTTCTCAAGGAAGTCGGTAGTTTTGCGCACTCCCATGATCTGGTTGGAAGAGGCAAATCCCGATGCAAGACCGCCTCCCTTAGAGTTCTGTATCAACACGATAAAGCACATCAATATGGATACGATAACCAGTAAGATAACTAATAATAAGTAGATCATTTGTTGTTATTTTGATTTAGCATTAATAATCAATTTCTCAAGGAAACGAATTTGGTCGGCAAAGTACGCGTTTTTTTTTGGATAATTCAAACTTAACTTCCTAATAATTTCAAGGGCTTTTTCATATCGCTGTTGTTTGATGTAAATTTTAGCCAATGTTTCGGTGAAGCAGCTCTCTTCCTGATCGTCAGTTGCTTCGTCGGATTTGTCGGATTCAGCGGACAGCGATTGGACTGGGGCGGGTTCCGGCAATGCGGGATTGGCGTCGGGCGCTGTCGGATCCTGTTCTTCGTGCAGCAGGTATGCGGTATAATCCATGGCATAATCGGGTATCGACATCAGTGCATACTCTTCGGGAGCTTGTGCAAGGAAGGCATCAATCAGGGTAGCGGTGCGGTCGGTATGGGGTGTGCCATCGGTCGTCTCTTCGGGCAGGATGCTGTTCACGGGATGTATGCGGAGTGCATGGCGGTCGCCCTCTATCAGATAGAACAGGGTACGGCGGTCGGCTACGTAGAGCACGGAGCGTCGAAGTTCGGTGCCGAAGGTGCTGTCGTGCAGCAGGTAGAGATTCTTCAGATAGAGCAGGTGCAACGACTGGAAGTACGGATAGCGCGCCATGAGCGTGCGCAGCTCGTACAAGGTCTCGTGATTAAGCGATTCGGGATGTTGTATCCAATGTTGAAGCAGGGCAGGGGTCATACATGAATCTGTTTGGTGAGGTAGAGCGCGCGAGCTACCAGTTGGCTACGGGAGCGTTGAATCTCTGTTCGGTGATGTCTATCACCATCAGGTTGATCAGTTC
>JAISGR010000058.1 GCA_031262995.1 Prevotellaceae bacterium
GGCACCCGTGGTACACATCGGGGTGATGAGGCGTTCGATGTCCTCTTTCGAGTATCCGAAGAGACGCAACATCCGCTCGTAGTCCGCCACGCTGTGCGGCACCTTGCGTCCGCTCTTCAACTCATCCAGCTCGATGCGGTTGGTGGAGAGCCAGCGGCGGTAGGGCTTGGCTTCGGCAAGCTCTTTCTTGAGCTGCCCGTCGTAGTACACCTCGCCCTTCTCGGTGTCGACCAGCAGAATCTTGCCCGGTTGGAGCCGTCCCTTCTCTTTGATGTCGCCCGGTTCGAAGTTCATCACGCCCACTTCGCTTGCCACCACCATCATGTCGCCACGGGTGATGAGGTAGCGGGCAGGGCGCAGACCGTTGCGGTCGAGCATGCCGCCGGCGAAGCGTCCGTCGCTGAAGAGCAGGGCAGCCGGTCCGTCCCACGGCTCCATCAGGATGGAGTGGTATTCGTAGAAGGCTTTGAGGTCTTCGCTGATGGGGTTTTTCTCGGTAAACGATTCGGGCACGAGCATCGACATGGCGTGGGGCAGACTCAATCCGCTCATGAGGAGGAACTCAAGCACGTTGTCGAGCGAGGCGCTGTCGCTCATGCCGGGCTGAATGATGGGTCGCAGCTCTTTGATGTCGCCCAATGCGGGGGTTGAGAGCACGCTTTCGCGCGCTTCCATCCAGCCGCGGTTGCCGCGTATGGTGTTGATTTCGCCGTTGTGCGCCAGCAGGCGGAAGGGTTGCGCCAGTCCCCACGTAGGGAAGGTGTTGGTGCTGAAGCGCGAGTGTACGAGCGCCAGTCCGCTGGTGAAATAATTATTGGTCAGGTCGGGGAAGTACTCGCGCAGCTGGAGCGACGAGAGCATCCCTTTATATATAATGTTCTTGGTGGAGAGCGACACCACGTAGAAATCGTTGCGGGTGGCGATGGGTGAGCGTCGCACGCGGTTCTCTATCCGTTTGCGGATGAGGTAGAGCTTGCGGTCGGCGCTCTCTGTGTCGGTAAATCCGGTGATGAAAATCTGTTTGATGTCGGGTTCGTTGGCAAGCGCCTCTTCGCCCAGAATTTCGGGGCGGGTGGGTACATTGCGCAGGTGCATCAGGTTCAGTCCCTCTTTCTCTACCTCTTCGATGATGATGCTCAAAATCTCCGACTGGTCTTTAGCCGCCTTGGGCAGGAAGAGCAATCCGCTGCCGTATTTCCCTTTCTCGGGTACGGGTATTCCTTGCAGCAAAATAAATTCGTGGGGGATCTGGAGCATGATGCCTGCGCCGTCACCGGTCTTGTTGTCAGCGCCTTCGGCACCTCGGTGGCGCATATTCTCGAGTACTCTGAGCGCCGATTCTACCAATTCGTGCGACTTGTTTCCGTGAATGTTGACCACCATCCCTACACCGCAGGCATCGTGTTCGTAAGCAGGGTCGTACAGCCCGCAAGCCGGAGGCGTTAGGTTGTTCAAATGTTCTTCTTTCATTCTTATCTTGTTACTTTATTTTTGGTTTAATACCAGATTTGCTATTAAAATGCGCGGCAAATATATGAAATTAATTGCAAAGTGACATAAACGAAGTGAATAAAAATGCGATGCCGGCGAATAAGTAGTCACAAGGGGGGGTAGGCATTTACTGTTGCTGCCATGATGATTCTCGGGTTACTTCACGGTTTGCCTCATGGTTTACATTTGTGGCATAATCTGGCAGCCAAAACAACTGTTTCAAGTGGTATTATGGGCAACCGCTCCCTCCGGAGGGGATTGCTTTCAATTTGTATTTCCCTCCTGCTTTTGTTCGGAAGTTTGTTAGGTAGTATGTGCCCCATGCCGTATCTTGTTTGTCGACGGTGGTTTCAATATTTTCTATGCTGATTGGTACGGTTGTCCGGATGGTACAGGTATCGGTATATCGGGCGCGTAATGTGCCGTCGAAGAACGTTCCGTTGCGCCATCGCATATCTATTTCGTAACCTCCTCGTGCGCAAAGTCCGCTGATTTCACCGGTATCCCAGGCTGAAGGGAGTGCGGGTAACAACTGTATTACTCCATCCTGACTCTGCAACAACATCTCCGTCATGCCGGACAAACCGCCAAAGTTGCCATCTATTTGAAAAGGCGGATGCGCGCAGAACAGATTCGGATAAGAACCGCCGCCGTCGTAGTTTTCGCCTTGTACATCGACAACGTGTAGTAGGTTGCGCAGCAACTTGTAAGCATGTTCGCCATCAAGTAAGCGTGCCCACAGGTTAATCTTCCATGCCAGCGACCATCCGGTTCCGTTGTCGCCCCGCAACTCCAGCGTTTTTCGACAAGCTTGGGCTAAATCGGGAGTGGCGAACGGTGTGATTTGTCTGCCGGGATGCAATCCCACCAAGTGCGATACATGCCTGTGATGCGGATCGCGCTCTTCATAATCTTTAAACCACTCCTGTAAATTGCCTTTGGATCCGATATGGAGCGGATAGAGCTTGGCTCGTTTCTCTTCTAATTCTTCCCGGAAGTTGACATCTATCCCCAGTATTCGGGAGGCTTCGATGAGATTGGTGAATAAATCCCATATCAGCGACATATCCATGGTCGTGGCAATGGAGACGCCGAATGGGCGTCCGTCTTCTGCGATGAAGATATTTTCGGGCGATGTAGAGGGCGCTGTCACCAAATGTCCTTGCCCATCGTCGACCAGCCAATCCAGACAGAACAACGCTGCTTGCTTCATTACTGGATAGGCTTCATCTTGCAGGTAATGCTTGTTGCCGGTGAAGCGGTAATGCTCATACAGATGTTGGCATACCCACGGACTACCCATATACCAGTTTGCCCACGTAGGGTCGCCCTGTCCTTTATTACCTACCGGATTGGTCTGCGCCCAGATGTCGGAGTTATGGCTCAATGCCCATCCCCGTGTATGGTAGAAGTGGCGGGCTGTCTGTTCGCCATTCTTCGCCATGTGCTTTACTTGTTCAATAAATGGTGTATGCAATTCCGAGAGATTGGTTGTTTCAACAGCCCAATAATTCATTTCGGCATTGATATTGGTGGTATAATTACCACTCCATGGCGCCCGAAGCAATTGGTTCCAAATACCTTGTAGATTGGCAGCCGTGCCATCGGGGCGCGAGCAGGCGATGAGCAGGTAGCGGTTGAATTGGTAATAGAGTGCCTCGAGCGCCAAATCAGTCTTACCGTCACGATACGCCAACAAGCGTTGGTGCATATCGAGCGTATCGGCAGGCTGTGCTTGTGTTTGATGCAGGTGGAACGACACCCGGTCGAAGTAATGTCGGTAGTCGGCTATATGTCTCTTTTTAAGAGATTTATACGAGTACTTGGCGGCTTGCTTCAGAAGGTTGCGCACAATTTGCCGCTCATCCTTTCCTTCGGTTTGCGGGTCTTTGTCGAATCCGTTGAAACTGGTAGCTGCTACTACCCGAAGTATAGCTTCGTGTGCGTTTCGCACATGAATCACGCTGTCGTCTACTTGTACACTTCCGCCTTGTGTCTTTATCGACAGGCTGACGGCAAAGCGCATGCCTTGGTGCCCTTGTGTGTCGACATAGATAACCGGTTGAGGGCTATATACATAGCTTGGTTCTACGTGTACGGGCGCTACCCCTTCCATGTACAGTGTCTTATCTTTCCCACTTACCTGATGATGTAACAGGCTGTTTAGAGACGCCGAAAAGTTTAAGGCGCCCTGTTTATCGGCGGAAAGCCGGACAACCATCATCCGGTCGGGATAAGATACGAACATCTCCCGTCGGTAGGTCACGCCGTTCTGTCGGTAGGATGTGCTGTGTATTGCGCGGGCTATATCTAACGTTCTGTGATAGTGTATTGCCTTCTCTTGTCCGGAGGTATATCTTATCCGTAAGTCTGCCAAGGGTAAATAGGATTCGGTGTAATTACCCTGCATTCGGCGACACAATTCGCTCGCTTTCTTCCAATCGCCTTTGAACAAAGCCTCGCGCACTTGCGGCAGATAACTTGCAGCTTCCGGATTGGGGTCTGAGTTGACTGGTCGCCCCGACCACAGTGTACCTTCATTTAATTGGATAAGTTCTTCATCAATACCTCCGAACACCATGGCGCCCAAGTGTCCGTTGCCTAAAGGGAGGGCTTCTACCCACGCCTGTGCAGGTTGGTCATAATGAATGGTCAATGACCGGTCGGCGGCATAGCCGCATAACGATAGGCTGATGAACAAAAGTCCTGCTATATACTTGTGTCTTTCCATGATGAAGTTGTTTCTTGTGAAATGTTACTAATTATGATGCTTTTTCCGTGCAAACTTATAAAAAAATGCGATTTATAAGCGTGTCAAATAAGAAAATCAGGGCAATCGCATCCAATTTTCATCATTTAGATAGTTTGTGTCCTGTGCCGCTTTGTATAGCCTCTTCTTTACACTTAATCTTGTCCTTATTCTCTGAAACGATATGCAATGCTATCTTACCTCTTTCTTGACAAAACAGCCCTGTATCGAGATGCAACAGAACCTTGAAATCGCCACATTCGAGCTTGGGAAGGAAAGGCGATTATCCGCCTGTCGTCCAAGTCGGGAAAAGCCATCAAACATGTAGAGAGGAATATGTATCAGTTGTGTGGTCTCTTAGTAAGAGAGCATACAACAATTCTTCATTGCGGCGGCAAATGTAGTGCAATAATCGATACTTGCAAAATTATCTCAACGAATTTTCAA